>DAINOY010000162.1:0-4839 GCA_036743735.1 Chloroflexota bacterium | reverse complement strand
GCTATGCCGACTTCGTGCGGCACGCTTTCCTCGAGGAGACGTCGGCCGCGAGCTAACCCCGTTGCCCGTCGCTGTCGCGCGTCTGGCGCAGCCGAGTAGGATGCCGGCACCCATCGGTCCACGCGTCGACCGAGGTGACGGACCGCAGCCAACTGGAGAGAGCCGCTCATGAGCCGACGGACCTGGACGCTCGTCGCCGTCGTCCTCGCCTCGGGAATCGTCTTCCTCGACGGCACCGTCGTGAACGTGGCGCTGCCGACGATCCAGCGCGAGCTGCCGGCCACCTTCGTCGCCCCGCTCGAGGGCGTCACGTACGTGAACTCCGGCTACCTGGCGGTCCTCGCCGCGCTCCTCATCCTGGCGGGCGCCGTGAACGACTACTACGGGCGGCGCCGGATGTTCCGCCTGGGCCTCATCGGCTTCGGCGCCTCATCGGTGGCCTGCGGCCTCGCGCCGACGATGGAGCTGCTGATCCTGGCCCGCCTCGTCCAGGGCGCCTTCGGCGCGCTTCTCGTCCCGGGGAGCCTGTCGATCATCAGCGCCACCTTCGAGGGCGAGGAGCGGGGACGGGCGGTCGGCATCTGGGCAGCGGCGACGAGCGCCACGACGACGCTCGGCCCGATCGTCGGCGGCTTCCTGGTCCAGTCGTTGAGCTGGCGGATCGCGTTCCTCATCAACGTGCCGCTCGTCATCGTCGCGCTCTACGCGACGGCTGCCGGCGTCGACGAGTCGCGCGACGACGAGGCCACCGGCCGCTTCGACTGGCTCGGCGCGGCGGTCATCGCCATCGGGGTCGGCGGCCTGGCCTTCGGTGCCACGCGCGGCCAGGAGCAGGAATGGGCCGACCCGGTCGCCTGGGCCTCGCTCATCGTCGGTGCGGTGGCCACCGTCGCCTTCCCGATCCTCATGGCGACGCGGCCGAATCCGCTCGTGCCGCTGGACCTCTTCAAGTCCCGCAACTTCAGCGTCGTCAACCTGTCGACCTTCGTCATCTACGGGGCGCTGTACGTCAGCTTCACGTTCCAGGGCCTCTACCTCCAGGGAACGCTCGGCTATTCACCGACGGCCGCCGGCGCCGTCGGGATTCCGACAGGCGTCATGCTCACCTTCCTCTCGACTCCGGCCGGAAGGCTGTCGGCCCGATGGGGACCGCGCCTCTTCATGACCATCGGTCCGTTCCTCATGGCGCTCGGGCTGATCTGGCTGGCGCGCATCCCCGCCTCGAGCGAGCCCTGGCTCGCCGATCCGCGCGACCCGGCCACGCTCGTGCCCAGCTCCGGCGTCTGGATCGATGTCCTCCCGGGGCTGGTCGTCTTCGGCCTCGGCTTGGCCCTGCTCGTCGCGCCGCTCACCACGACGCTGCTCAGCTCGCTGCCGGTGCGGCGCGCCGGACTCGGCTCGGCGATCAACAACGCCGTGAGCCGCGTCGGATCGCCGCTCGTGTCGGCGGTCCTCTTCATCGCCATCACCGCCTCGTTCTATCCGGCGCTGCAGTCCCGCGTCCCGGACGCCGACGTGAACGATCCGGCCTTCCGCGAGCAGGTTCAGCCGCTCACGCCGCCCGGTGAGGGGCTGGAGTCGGTGATGGAAGACGCCGCGCGCGAAGCATCGACCGATGCCTTCCACCTCGCCATGCTCGTCGCCGCCGCGCTCCTGCTCGCCGGGGCGGCGATCAACGGGTTCGGGATCCGCAACCCACGGCCCGTGGAGGCGGCGCGCGAGGACGTCACAGGCGAGGCAGCCGGCACCGGTTCCTGAGCGCAGCCCCGAGCGGTGCGCTCGAAGCGGAGTTCGAGACGCGAGGCTGATTCCACTGGGTGACTCGAATCACGCGGATTTCCGGCCATCCGCGGCCGTTGAGTCACCCAGTTGAATCACGAAGCGCGGCAGCCGCGCCATCTGCGCGATCTGAACCACCCAGGTGAATCAACCTGACTGACGCGAGACCAGCCCTCAGAACACCTTCGAGCACCACGGCGCGATGTCCGTGGCGAACAGCGCGTCGGCCCGCGCCGCGGCGCCGGCTCGCAGCTCGCGCACTCGCCCCGCTCGCGCCAGGCGGGTCGCCCGGAACGTGCCCAGGTACATCGCCGCGAGGTCCGTCGTGTCGAGCGCGAGGTCGGGCGTGCGCGACGAGCGAGCCACGCTCGCACCGTCCGCGCCGGTCGTGAGGGTCCAGGTGCCCGCGCAGTCGGGCAGGAAGGCATCGGCCAGCTCGAGGGTCAGCTCCCCCTCGGCCGCATAGCGCCGGCCCTCCAGCGCGGCCGCGACGTCGACGACCCGGATCCACAGCGCGTCGGAGATCATCGCCCCGAGGCGACGCGGCTCCGCCAGCCAGAGCAGCAGCGGGGAATCGATCGGCACGTTCCAGCCGGTGGTCGTGGCCATCAGGTCGACGTCGAAGGCGTAGCGCCACAGGTCGAGCTCGGCGCCGGCGGACAGGCCCAGGATCTCGTTCACGTCCAGGCGGCCGGCAGCGCCTCGCGGCCCCCAGTTCCCGAAGGTGCGATAGGCGAGGTAGCCGTCCGGCGTCCCATTCGTTTCATGCACGGCGTAGAAGCGCGGGCTGCCGCCGCCGCGGATGTGCTCCGGATCGTGGAACGTCTCGGCCTCCCAGTTCGCGGCCGAGCGGGTGTAGCAGCCGGGGCGGGTGGAACGGTACCGGTCGAAGATCGGCGGAATGAGTCGAGCCGCCTCCTCGCGCCCGACGAGCTGCACGGTACCCGCGGGCTCGAACGGCTGGCGGAACCCGGTCCGGTGCCGGTCGACCTCGTACGAGTAGCCGAGCGTGCCGAGCCCGTAGCCGAAGCGCTGGTAGATGCTGCCCTCCGACGCCCAGAGCATGGCGATCGACTCGCCGGCGGCGCGCACGTCGGCCAGCTGGCGAGCCATCAGCGCGCGCAGGATGCCGCGCCGCCGATGCGTGGGATGCACCCCGACCGTCGTGACGCCGGCCGCCGGCAGCTCGCCCCCCGGCACGGTGAGCGAGAAGCTGAAGATGCCGGCCGTGCCGATCGGCCGGTCGCCGTCGTAGGCGCCCAGTGCACGATCCGGCTCGTGCGTCGCCTCGAACACGGGCAGGTCGGCCTCGTCGAAGTGACCGCCGAAGGCCGTCCAGACGGCAGCGGTCCAGCTGCGAAGGTCACCCTCGAAGGGGCGGATCTCGATCGGCATCGGTGGATTATTGCGCGCCGGCCGGCTCGCGTATCATCGGCCGCCGAACGCCATAGCGCCGGGGCATGCCGTGTTTCCGCTGAGCGACGACAACGAGCCGAACCGCGGGCCTGCGTACGTCACGCTGGCGATCATCGCGCTGAACGTCGTCGTCTTCCTGCTCTTCCAGCAGGGGAGCAGCGACAACGAGTTCACCTACGCCTACAGCACGATCCCGGCGGAGATCAGCACCGGCACCGATCTCACGACACCCCAGCCGATCACGATCGACGGCCAGCAGTACGCGATCCCACAGGCTCCCGGACCGGACCCGATCCAGCTGACCCTGCTGACGAGCATGTTCATGCACGGCGACATCCTGCACATCGGCGGCAACATGCTCTTCCTGTGGGTCTTCGGCGACAACGTCGAGCACCGCGTCGGGCGGCTGAAGTACCTCGTCTTCTACCTCCTGGCGGGGATCATCGCCTCGCTGGCGCAGGTCGCGGTGAACGCCGGCTCGGTGATTCCGAGCCTCGGCGCCTCGGGGGCCATCTCCGGGGTGCTGGGTGCGTACCTGGTCCTCTTCCCCGGCAATCGCGTGCTCGTCTTCCTGCTGCGCTTCCTCGTCCGCGTGCCTGCCCTGGCGGCGATCGGCATGTGGGCGCTGCTCCAGCTGCTGATGGGCGGCTCGCAGATCTTCAGCGGCGCCGAAGGCGGTGGCGTGGCGTACATGGCGCACATCGGCGGCTTCGTCTTCGGGCTCATCGCCGGGGTCGCGTTCCGGACCCTGTTCGGCGTGCCGGCTCGACCCCAGGGGCTTCGTCGGGCCTACTGACGGACCGATGTCTCCGCGGCGCTCCTTGCACCCCGACCCGGGCCTCTTCGGCCCGGGATCGGTCGCCTGGCGGATCGACGCCGAGACCCTTGTCCTGGCGGGAGGCACGTGCGCCCTGCTCATGCAGCTCGCCCATCCGGCGGTCGCCGCCGGCGTGGCGCAGCACAGCGATTTCCGCGCTGACCCGTTCGCGCGGCTGCGCCGCACGCTCACCGCGAGCTACGCGGTCGTCTTCGGCACGACCGCGCGCGCCGAGCGCGCGATCCGGCGCATGAACGCGATCCATCGGGCCGTGCGAGGCGCGGTGCCGGAGAGTGGCAGCGAGTACTTCGCGCTCGATCCGGAGCTGCTGCTGTGGGTCCACGCCACGCTGATCGACACCGCGCTTCGCGTCACCGACACGTTCATCCGCCGCGTCCCGCGCGACGAGGCCCAGGCGTACCACGAGGAGTCGAAGCTCATCGCCTACGCGCTGGGCGTTCCGGAGTCGCTCATGCCGGCGACGCTCGACGAGCTGCGGGCATGGATGGCCGACCAGATCGCCTCCGGCAGCGTCTCGGTCAGCCCCACCGCCCGCGAGCTGCGTGACGCGGTGCTGTACCCGACCGGCTTCCCGCCGCGCTGGGGCTGGGACCTGGCGCACCTTGTCTCGATGCGCGTCATGCCGCCTGAGCTGCGCCGCGACTACGGGCTCGGCTGGTCCGCGGCCCGGGAGCGCGGTGTGGACCGCTTCGCCGCCGCATCGCGGGCCATCTGGCCGCGGCTGCCGCGCCGGCTGCGGACCGTGCCGCAGGCGCAGCGCGCCGAACGCCGCGTGGCCGGCTGAGGGACGCCCGTCGCGCATATCC
>DAINOY010000161.1:0-4857 GCA_036743735.1 Chloroflexota bacterium | reverse complement strand
CGCCCAGCCAGGCGCTGAGCGCCGACGCCGGATCGACCTCGTTGCGCTTGATGACGAGGTCCGCCTCCCACAGCAGGGTGAGCATCCGTTCCAGCTCCTGCCCGCTGTAGCGCTTCGCCGCCTCAGCGATTCGTTCGGCGGCACGCGCATTGCCCCGGCCGACGCGCTTCGCCAGCTCACTCGCCGGTGCGCGGCGGGCGAGCAGATCCCGCGCCACGATCATGTCGGCGATGCGTCCCTCCAGCGCCGCCATGATGCGCAGGACCGGCTGCCCGTCGTCCAGCGCGCGGGCCAGAGCGCGAGCAGCGGCCGCGGGCTCGCGCCGGTCGAGCGCGTTCGTGATGGCGAAGAGACTGGACGGGCGCACGTCGCTGACGAGCGCGTCGACGTCGTCTGGGCTGATCCGCCGCTCTGCGGCGTACGTGGCCAGCTTTCGCAGCTCGCTGTCGGCCGCACGCGTCTGCTCGCCACGCTCGATGTCGCTCTCCCACGCATCTCCGCCCAGCCGCTCGGCGAGCATCGCGGCAGCGCGCGGCTCGATCTTCACGTCGATCGTCACCGCGTGAGCCCTGATCCAGTCGGCCAGCTCGCGACGCCGCGGCACGAGGTGCTGCTCCACTCGCCCGCCGCGGTCTCGGACGGCGTCGGCGAGCTTCGTGACGATCGCCGGGGCGCGTGCCGCATCGCGTGACGGCCGCAGGTCGGCGATGGCCAGCGCCCCGCCCTCGGGCAGCTCGCGCACCAGCCGGAGCAACCGGTCGCTTGCGGCATTCGAGCGGCCGGCGGCGCGAGCCGGCTGTCGCAGCACGACGAGATGCATGTCGAACATGCCGATCGTAGCTGCCTCGACCTGCGCTCGCTCGATGATCGCCTCGTCCGGGCTGCTCGCCGGCGTGAGCTCGGTGCGGCTGGTTGCGCCGATCGTCGCCGCGAAGGCGGCGATGGCGCGGTCGATCGAGAAGCCGTCGTCGCCGTGCGCGAGCAGCAGCTGGCTCATCGGTCCATCAGGCTCCCGCCTCCCAGGCATCGCGCAGGCGAGCCACGAGGTCGGGCAGGGTCAGGCCGGTCACCTCGGCCAGCTCGGCTTCCAGGGCGTGCGCCGGCGACCGCGCGGCATCGAGCGAGGCGGCGTATTCGGGGTGGCGTCTCGCCTGGTCGTCGATCCGCTCGTCGATCGTGACGAAGGATTGGTTCACGTGTCGGTCGGCGATGGCGACCAGGACCGACGGCCAGCCGCGCGGGAATCGCGACTCGTCGAGGAGGCACGTCACAGGATGTGAGGCCACCGGCGGGCCAAGCTCCGGATAGCCGAGCCGGTCGAGTTCGGCGGCGCCGACCAGGCCGTGTTCCCCTCCGTCGCGGGTCTCGAGCTTGTCGATGTCGTGCAGCAGGGCGGCGATCTCGACGAGGCGGACATCGATGGGAATCCCGGACTTCGACACCAGCCGCGCCGCCTCCGCCGCGACCCGGCTGACACCCTCCGAGTGGCGGACGATCCCGCGCGGAAGCGTCTTGGCGGCGAGGATCTCGCGCGCGCGTGCAAGGTCGGGGACAGCCATGGCCCGATGCTACCCGCCGCGTGCGCACCCCGCTCTTCGGCTCTGCCGCAGCCAGCCGCCGGGGCCGGCAGCGCAGCCGAGGCCGAGCCGCGTCCCGAGCGGACGTCGAGCCGCAGACCGTCGCTGGCGACGTCGATCGTGCCGTCGAGGTCGGTCCGCATGACGGCAACGCCGGCGCCGCTCAGGGCGGCGAGCGTCGCCGGCCTCGGATGCCCGTACTCGTTCCCGATGCCGGCCGAGATGAGACCCACCTGGGGTCGTGTCGCGGCGAGGAGGGCGGGGGTGGTGCTCGACTCCGAGCCGTGGTGGCCGACCTTCAGCAGGTCGACGTCGGGCAGCAGCGCACGTGTGGCGAGCAGCGCCTCGACCGGAGCCTCGGCGTCGCCGGTCAGCAGCGCGCTGAATCCGCCACAGCGCAACAGCACGACGAGCGATCCGTTGTTGACGTCGTCCTCGAGGAGTGGCGCGGCAGCGTCCGCGACGCTCGGGTAGAGAACCTCGACACGCGCTGAGCGGTCGAGCCACAGCTGGTCCCCGGCCCGCGGCTGGGCGACGACGCCGCCCGGCTCGTCCGCCGCCAGCTGCATGAAGCGGGCATACGTCGGGTTGTCCGACGGACGGCCGGGCTCGAGAATGCGCCGGACCTCGAAACGACGCAGCACCTCGACGAGGCCGGCGACGTGGTCCTCGTGCGGGTGGGTGAGCAGCACCACATCGATCCGTCGGTCCCAGAACGGCATCACCTCGCCCAGGCGGCGCAGCGTGAGCTCCGGATCGGGTCCGCCATCGATCAGCATGCGGGCGCCGCTCGGCGCGGTCAGCAGGATGGCATCGCCCTGGCCGATGTCGAGGACCACGACGTGCATCCGACCGTCCGCGCGTCCGGCGAGGCCGATGCCAGCCAGCAGCGCGATGATGACCGCGGCGATGGCCGCCGGATGGAATGCGATCCGCGCCACGCGCGCCCAGCCGTCGGGTGGCCCCGGGTCAGGTCCCGTAGCCGGTGGCGCTGCCGGCGGCGCTGCTGGATGGCGCACCACGACCACCGCCAGGGCGGGGTAGTAGCCCGCGGCGAACCAGGCCGGCGCTGAGACGTCGAGTGAGGCGAACGGGACCGACGCGGCCGCGATCCCGGCGAGGCTCATGAGCCGCAGCACGAGCCATGTCGCGCCACCCGAGAGGAGGCCGAATGCGTCGCCGAGCAGCGGCACCACGGGCAGCGTGCCGGCGAGCATCGCCAGACTGCCGACGAGCATCGCGATCGGCACGAGCGGTGCAACGACGACGTTCGCCACCGGGGCGACGAGCGAAAGGCGCTCGAAGTTGAGCAGGATCACGGGCAGCGTCGTGACCTGCGAGGCGAGGGTCAGCGCGATCGGCTCGCGAGCCCAGCCGGGAAGCCAGGCGAGGCGCCGCTCGACGCTGCCGCCGAGCAGGATGAGGCCCACCGTCGCGAGCAGCGAGAGCTGGAACCCGACGTCCCACAGGACCGGCGGCGCCGCCACGAGCATGACGAGCGCGGCGAGCATGAGCGCGGCGGTCGCCTGGGTCCGCGAGCCGCCCAGCTGCGCGATCAGCATGGCTCCGGCCATGAGCCCGGCCCGCACGACTGAGGGGCTGGCGCCGGTCAGCATCACGTAGCCGCCGATCGAGCCTGCCGTCAGCGTGGCGATGATCCAGCGCCCGCCACGTCTGCCGCGCAGCGGGCGCAGCATCGCCGCAACGAGTGCGGCGACGATGGCGATGTTCCAGCCCGAGATCGCGACCACGTGGGTCAGGCCGGCGGCAGCGAAGGCGTCGCTCGTCTCCGGCGCGATGCCGCTGCGCACGCCGAGCAGGATCCCGGCACCGAGCGCCGCCTCGGGCTCCGGAACGCGGCGCAGGAAACCGTCGAGCAGCGCCGTCCTCGCGGACCGCAGCGCGCCCTGCAGTGGCGAGGCCTCGTGCCCGACGATCACCGCCGCCTGGGCGCGGAGGATGGCGCCGACGCCCTGCCGCGCGAGGTACTCGCGGTACGCGAAGCCGTCGAAGTCCTCCGGCAGCTCCGGCACCCCGCTCACCGCCAACCGATCGCCCGCCTCGACCGCGATCCCGCGCGGCAGCCAGAGCAGCAGCCGGCCGCGGATCGGTGTCGTGTCATTCGCGAGGTCGCCGAGCACCAGCTGCTGGCGGCCCTCTCGCGGGCGTGGGTCGTCGAGCACGGTGCCCCGCACCGCCACCTCGGTGCCGACCGTGGCGCCGATGCTGTCCGATCCTGAAGGCAGCGCCGCGCTCGCGCCCGCCCATCCACCGAGCGCCAGCCCGGCGAGCATGCCCGCCCCAACCGTGGCAATCGACGCATGCCGCAGCAGCGATCCGACGAGCGCCGCCGCGACAGCGCCGGCGAGGAGCGGCAGTGTCCAGCGCGCATCCAGCAGCCCGCCGTCCTGGGTCAGGATCCCGACCGCCACGCCGGCCAACAGCGACGGGATCGCAACGCGACCGACAGCGCCCATGCCGTTGCTCAGACCGTGGCCAGGTCCCGGATCTTCTCGAGCTGTCCGGCGTTCATCACGTCACGGGCGACGGCATCATCGAGCGAGCTGAATGGCGCCTGCTGGCGTGCGGCGATGATCTTCTCGACGGTGACGGGACCGATGCCCGGCAGCGCGTCGAGCTCGTCGGCCGACGCGGTGTTGAGATTGACGAGACCGCCGCCCGCGCCGCTGCCCTGGCTCTCGCCCGGCGGGGCACCTCCGGCATCCGCCTCGCCGATGCGCGGCACCCGCAGCTGCTGGCCATCGGTCAGCGCGGCGGCGAGGTTGAGCTGCCGCGCGGCCGCGTCCAGGTCCGCCTCGGGGGCGTAGCCGCCGGCGGCGTCGATCGCGTCGGCCACTCTCGAACCGGGCGGCAGGCGATGGAGTCCTGGTGCAGCGACCGCGCCCTCGACGTCGACGACGAGTTCGCTTGGCGCGGCAGCGGTCGGCAGCGCACCCACGATGGGTGCGACGCTCGGCGTGATCAGCTCGGGAAGCGGCTCGGGCGCCTGCGACGAGAGGACGAAGAAGGCGCTGATGGCGACGAGTGCGGCGAGCAGGGCCGCGCCGATCGTGAACAGGAGCGTCCGATCCGAGGTCGCGGGCATCGCCGCCTCCCGTCGCGGGAGGCGAGGAGTGGGGAGAGGTGGTGCTGCGTCCGAGGTCCGGCGCCCGGGCACTCGGCGCCGGGCCTCGGAAGCAGGCCTCAGACCCTACGCCGGGGCGCTTACCCGGCGCTTACCGCCGGCTTGCGGCGCTCAGTCGCGTGGCGTGACGATGTT
>DAINOY010000160.1:0-4873 GCA_036743735.1 Chloroflexota bacterium | reverse complement strand
TCGACCCGCGGCGCCGTCTCACACGGCGGCTCTTCCTGCGCGACGCGGGACGCGGCGCGGTCATCGCCGGCGGGATGCTGAGCCTGCCCGCGATCCTGGCCGCGTGCGGCATCGGGCCGGGTGGGGCCAGCGGCGGGGCGTCCGGCTCCGTGGCGCCAAGCGGCGCGCCGGTCGGTGGCGAGCCGTCGGGCAACCTGATCTTCGCCAACTGGCCGCTCTACATCGACCAGGACGAGGAGACCGGCGAGTCGCCGACGCTCCAGATGTTCACCGACGAGACCGGCATCGAGGTCGACTACCAGGAGGCGATCCAGGACAACCAGGAATTCTTCGGGACGATTCAGCCCGCGCTGGCCGAGGGACAGGACACCGGCTGGGACATGATCGTCATGACCGACTGGATGCTCGGCAAGATGGCCGGCCTGGGGTATCTCGAGGCGATCGACGTCGCGGCCTCGGTTCCGAACTTCGTCGCAAACGCGTCGGACAAGTACAAGAACCCCTCGTACGACCCGAACAACGCGCACAGCGTCCCGTGGCAGTCCGGGATCACCGGCATCGCCTACAACCCTGAGCTCACCGGTCGCGAGATCACCGGCTTCGGTGACCTGCTGGACTCGGCCTTCGAGGGCCGCATCGGGATGTTCAGCGAGGTTCGCGACTCGCTCAGCCTGGCGCTGCTGCACAACGGCATCCACCCCGCCGACGCCACGGAGGACGACGTCCGTGCCGCGAGCGACCTGCTGAAGGAGCAGGCGCCGCTGGTGCGCGGCTACTACGGCAACGAGTACGCCCAGGAGCTGGCCAACGGCTCGCTGGCGGTGACGATGGCCTGGTCCGGCGACGTCTTCCAGCTCCAGTTCGACAACCCCGACCTGAAGTTCATCGTGCCCGAGAAAGGCGGGATCCTGTGGGTCGACAACATGGCGATCCCGAAGGGCGCGCAGCACCCAGCCGACGCGCTGGCGATGATGGACTTCGTGTACCGGCCCGAGATCGCCGCGCAGATCACCGAGTACGTGAACTACATCTGCCCGGTGCCGGCCGCGCAGGACATCATCCGCCAGCATGCCGACGAAGCGGAGACCGACGAGGACCGCGACTACTACACGGCGGTTGCCGAGTCCGAGCTCGTCTTCCCCACGCAGGAGATGCTGAACAACCTGTACAGCTACAAGGTCCTCTCCGAAGAGGAGGAACAGCTCTGGAACACGCTCTTCCAGGAAGTGACCCAGGGCTGAGGAGGGCCTGACAGGACCGATGGCCGGCTGGCTGCGCCGCCACCGCGGCCTGATCCCCTACCTCTTCCTGCTGCCGGGCGGGCTGTGGCTCATCGTCTTCTTCGTGCTGCCGATGCTGACCATGGCGTCGGTCGCCCTGCAGGAGGGCAGCCTCTCCGGCGGCTATCGGCTCACGTTCAATTTCGGGATCTTTCCCGAGGTGCTCGGCCGCTGGGACGAGCAGTTCCTTCGCTCGCTGCTCTACGGCTTCGTGGTCGCGGTCCTGACCATGGCGATCGGCTATCCGATGGCCTACACCATTGCCTTCCGCGGTGGCCGTTACAAGTCGATCCTGCTCCTGCTCGTGATCATGCCGTTCTTCACGAGCTTCATCATCCGCACCATCAGCTGGAAGTTCATCCTGGCCGACCAGGGCTTCGTGCTCGGCACGCTGAAGGACATCGGCATTCTCGATGAGGGGTTCCGGCTGCTGGCCACGCCGGTGGCGGTGATCAGCGGCATCACCTACAACTACCTGCCTTTCGTGGTCCTGCCGCTGTACGTTGCGCTCGAGAAGATCGACCCACGTCTCATCGAGGCGGCGACGGACCTCTACGCCAGCCGCATGCAGGCGTTCCTGCGCGTCACGCTGCCGCTCTCGATCTCCGGCGTCTTCGCGGGGTCGCTCCTGTCGTTCATCCCCGCCGTCGGCGACTACATCAACGCCGAGCTGCTGGGCGGGACGCGTGAGACGACGATGATCGGCAACGTCGTCCAGACGCTCTACCTGCAGAACAACGACTATCCGCAGGCCTCGGCGATCAGCCTGATCCTCATGATCGGGCTGCTGATCGGCGTCGTCGCCTACACCCGCATCCTGCGCGGACAGGAGCTGACCGCGTGACGGCGGCGGAGGCGACGCTGGGCGGACGGGCTGCCGCCGCCAGGCCCCGACGCTCGGCCGGCACGCGGGTCGCCCGATGGGTGCTGCCGGCCTATACCGCGCTCGTCGTGGCCTACCTCTTCCTGCCGATCGCGGTGATGATCGCCTTCGGCTTCAACGACAACGTGGGCCGCTTCAACTACACCTGGCAGGGGTTCACCCTCGAGCACTGGGCCAACGTCTTCTCGAGCCAGCCGCGGATGAACCAGGCGCTCATCGCCAGCCTCTCGGTCGCGGTCATCTCGACGATCGTGGCGACCCTCCTCGGAACCCTGATCGGGATGGCGTTGACCCGCTACGAGTTCCGGGGCCGCGGGCCGCTGAACCTGCTCATCTTCCTGCCGATCGCCACGCCGGAGGTCGTGCTCGGCGCCTCGCTCCTGGCGCTCTTCGTCTCGGCGGGCGTGCATCGGGACATCACCACGATCACGATCGCCCACATCATGTTCAACATCAGCTACGTCGTCATCACCGTGCGGGCGCGGCTGGCGGGCTTCAACCGCACGCTCGAGGAGGCCGCCATGGACCTCGGCGCCGACGAGTGGACGACGTTCCGCAAGGTGACGCTGCCGCTCATCTTCCCCGGCATCCTGGCCGCGGCGCTGCTCGCCTTCGCGCTCTCGATCGACGACTTCGTGATCACCCAGTTCACCGCCGGCCAGACGGTCACCTTCCCGCTCTGGGTCTACGGTGCGTCCCGCATCGGCGTGCCCCCGGAGGTCAACGTCATGGGCACGATCATCTTCGGCGTCGCGATCGTCGGCATCGTGCTCTGGAGCCTCCTCCAGCGTCGCCAGCTGACGGCTCCGCCGACGCGGGTGGACCGATGATCTCCGCTCGGGAGACGCATCGGATCGGCGAGGCGGCGCGACTCGTGGGCGTCTCACCCTCTGCGCTGCGGCTGTGGGAGCGGCAGGGGCTCGTGGCACCGACTCGCACCGGCCGTCGCTATCGGCTGTACACCAGCGCCGACGTGGAGCGACTGCGCCGCATCCGCGCCATGCGCACGCGCGACCACCTCAACGCCCCGGGCATCCTGCGCCTCCTCGACGGGACGGCGGCCCGGGAGCGCTCTGCCGGTGGCGCCAATGCCGGCGCGCGGCTGCGGCAGCTGCGGCTGGCGCAGGGCCTGACCCTCCGCGAGGCGGCAGATCGAGCCGGACTCTCAGCGGGCTACGTCAGCGCCATCGAGCGCCGCGCCGCGCATCCCTCGGTGGCGAGCCTGCAACGGCTGACGACGGCCTACGGCACGACCATGCTCGACCTGCTCCACCGTCCGCAGCACGCCGCGGGGCCGGTCCGGGTCACCGAGCGCGGGGTGACGCAGGTCGGCGAGGCGGTGCGCATCGAGCAGCTGGCGCGTGACGCGACGATGCTCGAGCCGCAGCTCTTCGTCCTCAGCGCCGCTGCGCAGAGCGACGGCACCTATGCGCACGACGGCGAGGAATTCCTCTTCGTCCTCGATGGCGCCTTCACGATCTGGGTCGGTGAGGACCCGCCCTCGACCCTCGGGCCGGGCGATGCGCTGACATTCGCCTCGACCCGGCCGCATCGCTGGCGCAACGCCGCCAGCGGGGAGACGCGACTGCTGTGGATCAACACGCCACCGACCTTCTGACGCGCGACCTGCGGGACGGCGTCCCCCAGGTGTGGGCGCGCTACACCGATCTCGTCGTCGATCGCGGCGAAGGCTCGTGGCTCATCACCGGCGACGGCGAGCGGTACCTCGACTACACCTGCGGGATCGGGGTCACGAATACCGGCCACGCACACCCGCGGGTCGTGGCCGCCATCGCCGAGCAGGCGGCGCGGATCATCCACGCCCAGCAGAACATCGTCTACCACGGACCGGGCCTCGAGCTCCACGAGCGGCTGCCGCGCCGCTTCCCCGGCGGGGTCGATGCGGGACTCTTCCTCTCGAACTCGGGCGCCGAGGCGATCGAGGCCGCGGTCAAGCTCGCCAAGGTCGCGACCGGCCGGACGTCGATCGTCGCGTTCCGCGGCGGCTTCCACGGGCGGACCCACCTGGCGATGGCCCTGACCACGAGCAACGTGAAGTACCGAGCGCACTACGAGCCGCTGCCGTCGGGGATCCATCACGCGCGCTACCCCGATGCGCTGCGCATGGGCGGGGCGGAGGCGGCGCTGGCGGCCGCGATCGCGTCGATCGAGGAGCTCTTCGCCACGGTCGTCTCGCCGCAGGACGTGGCGGCGTTCGTGGTCGAGCCGGTGCTCGGCGAGGGCGGCTACGTCGTGCCGCCCGACGGCTTCCTGCCGGCGCTGCGGACGCTCGCCGACCGCCATGGCATCCTGCTCGTCGCCGACGAGGTGCAGAGCGGCTTCGGGCGCACCGGTCGCTTCTTCGCCACCGAGTGGTCCGACGTCGAGCCCGACATCGTCGTCATGGCCAAGGGCATCGCGTCGGGGCTGCCACTCTCCGGCATCCTGGCGCGGCGAGCGCTGCTGGAGGCGTGGGCACCCGGGTCGCACGGCGGCACCTACGGAGGCAACGCGGTCGCCTGCGCCGCTGCCCTGGCCACGCTCGACGTGATCGACGAGGAGCGGCTCGTCGAACGCGCCGCGCGCGGGGGGGAGCGGCTGCTGGACGGGCTGCGCGCGACGCTGGGCGATCGCGCCAACGTCGCCGAGGTGCGCGGGCGCGGACTGATGGTCGGCATCGAGCTCGCCGATCCACGCACCCTGGCGCCGC
>DAINOY010000159.1:0-4874 GCA_036743735.1 Chloroflexota bacterium | reverse complement strand
ACGAGGTCCCGCACGAGGTCGGCGACGACCTCCTCGTGTGTCATGGCCAGCACCATGTCGCGTCCGCCGCGGTCCTTGAAGCGGACCATCTCGGCGCCGATCTTCGCGTAGCGCCCCGACTCGCGCCACAGCTCGGCGGGATGGACGACCGGCATCTCCATCTCCTGCCCGCCGATCGCGTCGATCTCCTCGCGGATCACCTGCTCGATCCGGCGCTGCACGCGGAGGCCGAGGGGCAGCAGCGAGTAGATCCCGGCGCCGAGCTGGCGCACGTAGCCGGCGCGCACCAGGAGCCGATGCGACGCCATCTCGGCTTCGGCCGGGTCGTCGCGGAGCGTGGCGAAGAAGAGGTCGCTGGTTCGCATGGAGCGCTGATTCTACGGGTCGCGCCGCTCGGCGTCAGGCCGGCGCGTCAGGCCGCCGACGGCTGCGCGGGCTCGCCGGCCTCGGCGCGTGTGCCGACGAGGTGCTCCGAGGCACGCAGGCGCTGGATCGGCAGCACGGCGATGAGCAACAGAACGACCGACGCCGCCAGCAGGCCGTCGATGCCGAACCAGTCCGCGGCCGTGCCGCTCGCCAGCGCGCCGACGATCTGTCCCACACCGAGGAAGACCGAATAGAGGCCCATGATCGCCCCGCGGTTGGCCGGGTGGCTCTCGCTGATGTCGGCCAGCAGACCGAGCGCCGCGGGCGTTGCCCCGGCGAGGACGAAGAGGCCCGCCGCCGCGACGGCGCCGAGCGGAAGCTGGACCAGCGGCCCCATCCCCTCCGAGTGGTTGAGACCGAACGCAGCCGCCATCATGACGAGGGCGCCGGCGAGCCCGACCGCAATGATCGTCGTCCGCCGGTAGCGCTTGAACCGTGCGCCCCAGTAGAAGAGCCCGGCGAAGAAGATGACCCCCGCAATGGCCAGACCGATGCTCACGTAGAGCGGCCGGAACCCACCCATCAGCAGCTGCCCGGCGAACCGGTCCGACGGCTCGCGCACCAGCTGGAAGACCGATTGCGTCGTCCACGCGCCGAGCACCGCGTTCAATGCGATCCAGGTCGGTGCGAGGAGCCAGACCTGGCCGTTGCGCAGCAGCGCGGCGTAGCGGCGCAGGTCGAAGCGACGCTCGATCGCCTCGCTGCTCGCGACCGCGCTCGCGTCGCCCTCGACGTGATGCAGCTCGGCGACGCCATAGCGGTAGATCGCGAATGAGCCGGCGTACACGACGGCGTTGGCGAGGAACGCGCCACGGCCGATGAGCTCGTAGAGCGGTCCGGCCACCACGACCCCGACGCCGATACCCGCCAGGGTGGCTGCCTCGAAGCGCGCCACGGTTCGCCCGCGGAGGGACTCGTCGTGGGAGGTGGCCAGCGCGATGTAGCCCAGGATCGACGGGATGCTGGCGGCCGCCGCCATGCCCTCGAGCCAGCGCGTCGCGCCGAGGATGATGAAGTCGGTCGTGAACGCCGTCACGGTGACGGCGACGACCCCGAACACGGGGCCGTGCTGCATGACGCGGTGGGCGCCCCATCGGTCCGAGAGGACGCCGAAGGCGGGGGACAGGAGCAGCTCGGCCAGGAAGTAGAGCGCGGTGAGGATCCCGACGACCGTCGCGCTGACGGTGGGACCGCCGTGCGCCGGCAGGTCGGCGAGGTAGAAGACGAGCAGGCCGCCGGTCAGCCCGGTGCTGAAGCGCAGCGTGAAGGTGCCCGCCAGGACGGCGACGATCGAGCGCTCCATCAGTCCTCGTGGTGCGCGTGGTGGAGGGACGCCGTCTCGACGTGCAGGCGCAAGCCCATCCGTCGCTGGCGCGCGGCGCCGACGGCCAGGAGGGCGACGGCATCGAGCAGCAGGAGCCCGGCGCCGCCCAGGACGACACGGTCGCGCCCGGTCGCCGCTGCGTCCCCGCGCAGCATCATCGTGCGCTCGGCGGCGCTCCCGGCCGTCGCCTGGTCGCCAGCCTCGAACGAGCTGCGCGCGGTGTCGAGCGCTGCCTGCGGGTTGCTGCCCAGCAGCCCGACAGCCTCGACCGGGGAGATCGGCTCAGCGACGACCTGTGTCGCCTCGGCGATCGTGCCGAGCGTGGCGAGCTCGAGCCGCGCCTCGTTCGCAGCCTCGTCGAACGAGCCGTCGGTCACGAACAACGAGCGCAGCCGGGCCGGCGGCTCCAGGGACAGCGCCTCGGCTGCCCTTGCGATGTCATCGCGTTGCCTGAGCACGGCGTTGGCGTCCTCGAGCAGCCCCTCGGCGTCTTCGAAGTCCCAGGCCGCCATGACATGGCGCACCTGGCGCGGAAGCTCCCAGTCCCCGGCGGCCGTGACGGTCGCCGCGTAGTCGCTGCGTGCCTCGATCCTGGCGTCGAGCAGCGGGAGCTCATCGGCGGTCACGATCCAGTCGCGCCAGATGTCGTCGAACGGCTGACCGGTCTCCTCCTCGATGAAGTCGAGCAGCCGCTGCCAGCCGTCCTGCGTGACCGCGCCGCTCCCCTCCGGCGTCGCGCCGGGCGAGACCGGCTGGTAGGCGCTGCGATGCTCGCCGATGTCGTGCCAAACGCCCTGAAGACGCTCGATCGTCGCGCGATCGGTGATCAGCCGGGCCACCTCGTAGGTCGCCGCGTAGGCGAAGTCCTCCGTCCCGGGATCCTCGGCGCCGATCTCGCCCCACGCGTTGAGCGGGATGCGATGCGCCTCGAGCCCCGCGTCGAGGACGTACGGCTCGACGCTGAACCCGGCCGCAGTGCCGGCCTCGACCGCGTAGAGCGAGGCGAAGGCCTCGCCGATCCATCGGTCCTCGATGAGCCTGTCGTTGAACCAGGCATGCGCTGCCTCGTGCAGCGCGACGAAGGCATCGGCGTCATACCGGATCTGGATCCGTTCGTTGAGATCGTCGTACACCCCGGCGTACTCGCCCAGGCGTCCGGTCGCGGCCTCCTCGATCTCGAGATCGGTGCGGATCGGCCATGGCAGACCGATGATCCTGGCGAGCTCCGGAATCCCGCCACGCATCCATTCCGCCATCCGCTCCGACCAGGCGGCGTCATCCTCCCAGCCCCGGATCCGCACCTCGGCCGGCTCGGAGCCGATGGTCAGGTCGAGCTGCTGCTCCGCAAAGGCGCCGGGCGCCTCGGCCGTGACGTAGGCGAACCAGCCCAGCGCGTCGATGATCTGACCGCTGCGCAGGACGGTGCTGCCACCGATCCCCTGGCCGCCGGGGACGAGCTCGCCGACCTCGACGATCGGCGTGTAGCCGGACGGGACGATCACCTCGACCTGGCTGCCGGGAGTATCTGGCGAGCCGAAGGCCCAGACCGGGAACGCGACGAGGCTCGAGCCGACGCGCACGTCTCGGTTCGGCTGGCCGCCCGGATCGGGAAGATCGAAGCTGACGGTGAACGGGTAGCGCTCGCGGTAGGCGACCTCGCGGTCGAACGTGATGTCGATGACGGTCACATCGTCGTTCGCCTCGATCACCGTGACCGGCAGCGGGTTCCCGATGGCGCTGGCCGCCGCGGCGGAGGTCGCCCCCGGCTGGATGACGAGGCTCAGGCCCGTGTAGTAGGTCCGCCCGGTGTCGGTGTCGGGGGTCATCGCCGTGGCGCTCGCGTCGATGGAGACGTGGATCCGGCCGTCGGCCGGAGCAGCGATGTAGGTCGTCTGCGTGACGAGCGCGAGGCCGTCGGCTGCAGCGCGCACCGGCGGGCCGGGGCGGAGTGTCAGTGCCGCGATGGCGAGCAGCGCCACGCCCAGCCGCGCAGCCGCAGCGGTCACGCGGGCGCGGCGGTGCCGTGGGCGAGGATGCATGGCGTGCGCAAGTATGCACGCCGCGACCGGGGACGATCCCCGGTCAGGTCAGGGATTGCGGCAGCGCGGCAGGCTCACCGCCGCGCTGCGGGACGTTCGGTCGGTCAGGCCTGGCCGTTCAGGCCGAAGGCCGCCTCGAGCTGCTCGAGCGGCCGGAAGCCCACGGCGGCGCGCGGCGCCTGGCCCGGGGCGAAGAAGGCGACCGTCGGGATGCTCATCACCTGGTAGCGCATCGCCGTCTGCGGGTTCGCGTCGACATCGAGCTTCACGACATCGACCTTCCCCTCGTACTTCGCGGCGAGCTTCTCGATCTCGGGGGCGACCATGCGACACGGGCCGCACCAGGTCGCCCAGAAATCGACGACGACCGGCTTGTCGTTCTGGAGCACGAGCTGCTCGAAGTTGGCGTCGGTCGCTTCGCGTACGTTCGACATCGGTGTGGGAGTCCTTTCTTGCGGGGGCTGCGGGTCGCGCCTCAGTGCGCGACGAGCTGGAGGAGTCGATAGATCTCGAGGACGTTCGGGTCCGCGAGCCGATAGAAGACGGTGGTTCCGTCGCGCCGCGTGTCGACCAGCCCGGCTGAACGCAGCACCGCAAGATGCTGGCTCATGTTCGGGACCTGGCAGCCCACGTTGCGCGACAGCTCGCCGACCGACTGCTCGCCGGCAGCGAGGTGCTCGAGAACGCAGAGGCGCTTCGAATCGGCGAGCGCACGGGCGATGAGCGCCGAGCGATCGCGCACCGGTTCGGGGGTGAGCATCGTGTCCATCCGACGCCATCTTCTCACGTAGTTGCGCAATTACGCAAGCGAGTGGGGCGCACCGCGCGCACCGACTTGATCACCCCGTGAGCAAAACAGCGCTCGAGATGGGGCGCCCCGGACGGTCTGATCACCGGGTGAGCCATTCAGCGGCTGAGCCCTCCGAATCCGGCCCGATCCGGAGTCTCGTCCGCTGTTTCGATCACCACGTGATCAAGAGGCTCACCGCGCTCGAAGCGAGCGTCGATGAAGGAGCGCCACGCCATCAATGGCGGCTGGCGCTCGGACACTCCCTCGCGCCATTCACCTGGTGCATGAAATGGCC
>DAINOY010000158.1:0-4875 GCA_036743735.1 Chloroflexota bacterium | reverse complement strand
GCTCCGGCGAGATCGCGACGTCGTGCATGCCCAGCTCCTCGCCGTAGTAGATCGTCGGCGTCCCGCGCAGCGTCAGCAGGAGCACGGCGGCAACCCTGGCCTGGGCAGAGCCCAGCCGCGAGACGACGCGCGGCTGGTCGTGGTTGCCGAGCACCCAGTTCGGCCAGGCGTTCGCCGGCAGCGCGCCCTCGTAGCGGTCGATGACGAGCTCGATCGCCCGGGCATCCCACGGCGTCGTGATGAGGTGGAAGTTGAAGGGCAGGTGGGCGCCCTCGCCGTCGCGCCCGTAGTAGTCGATCAGACGGTCGACTGGCAGGTAGATCTCGCCGATCATGACGCGCTCGTCGTACTCGTCGAGCACCTTGCGCATCTGCGCGACGACCTCGTGCACCTCGGCCTGGTCGGTCGAGTAGGTGGGAACGAGGCGTCGGTACGGTGACATCGCGCCCTCGACGTAGTGGGGATCCGGCGGATTCGCGCGGAAGCGCTCGTCCTTGACCATGTGCCACATGACATCGACGCGGAAGCCGTCGACGCCGCGGTCCAGCCAGAAGCGCATGACGTCGAACATCGCCACGCGGACCTCGGCGTTGCGCCAGTTCAGGTCCGGTTGCTCGACGGCGAAGGCGTGGTAGTAGTACTGCCCGCTCGCCTCGTCCAGCTCCCAGGCGCTTCCGCCGAACTCGCTGAGCCAGTTGTTCGGCGGGCCGCCGTCGGGCGCCGGATCGCGCCACAGATACCAGTCGCGCCGCGCACTGTCGCGGCCGGACCGGGATTCGACGAACCACGGGTGCTGGTCGCTGGTGTGGTTCGGGACGAGGTCCAGGATGACCCGCAGGTCGAGCCGATGCGCCTCGGCGAGCAGCGCATCGAACGTCTCGAGCGAGCCGAAGATCGGATCGACATCGGTGTAGTCGCTGATGTCGTAGCCGAAGTCGACCATGGGCGAGGGGTAGATCGGCGAGATCCAGAGGGCGTCGACGCCCAGCGAGATCAGGTGCTCGATACGGGCACGGATGCCCTCGAGATCCCCCACGCCGTCACCGTTCGAGTCCTGGAAGGAGCGGGGATAGACCTGGTAGATGACGCCGCGCTGCCACCACAGGTGAGGATCGCTCACCTGGCTGCGACCGTCACCAGAGGTGCCTGCAGGTCGGCGGCGTCAGCGCCGCGCGGGAGCTGAGGTTTGCCACGTGGGAAGAGTCTCGCATCGCCCGTGCCGAGCGTTGCGTCGCGACGCCGAACGAACGCCCGGTTTCATGAGAGGTGCGCGTTACGCGCTGACCAGGGCCACGAACCGCACGGATTCACGCCGGGCGCGCAGCGAGACGCTCCGGACGCCGCGTTCGAGGCTGCCGGCGACCATCAGTCGCGCCAACGCGCGGGTCGCGTGAATTGGGACGGTTCGAGGGCGCCGAGACACCCGGCGTGGCTACCGCCGACGGTGCTTGCGACGGCGTCCCGCGGGCGTCGGCCTGGCACGCTCCTGGGCCGCTCGTCGTGGGGGCGGCATGAACCGCCGGCGCCGGATCTCGTCATTCGCCGCGGCGATGCGAGGCGGGAAGCGCACGAAGGCGGCGTAGGCGGCGACCGCCATCCCCGGGATCACGAGCAGCAGGATGATGATCAGCGGCACGTGGATCACCACGAGGAGCGGGACGAGCCCCCACGTGACGACGATCGACCAGAAGACCCACTCGTGCAGGGCGAGCAGCTGCGGGTAGCGGCGGTTGCGGCGCAGCGCGATGTTGTAGATGACGATCGCACCGATCAGGATGATGATCGCGCCGACCCACAGCAGGGTAAAAAGGTCTGGGAAGGTCAGCGGCGTGAGCGGGTCGAAGAGGAATCCCATGGGCGGGCGCAGTATAGCCAAGCCGCCTGATGGACCGATGACTCCGCCGCGATCACGCCCGCGCATCGCTATACTTCACCGCCGAAGCCACGCTCGAGCCACGAAAGGCCACAGCTCGCCGATTCGGGTGTCCGGTCACGACGCTCAGCCACGCTCGCCCCACTCCGATCGCTCGTGAGGTCGTCGATTGCGCGCTCTCCTCTCCGTCTCCGACCGTGAAGGCCTGATCGAGCTGGCCCGCGGCCTGGTCGACGCGGGGGTCGAGTGCTACGCGACCGACGGGACGCGCGCCTACCTCGCCGAGCACGATCTCTCGGTGGCGCCGGTCAGCGAGCTGACCGAGACGCAGGAGATCCTGGGCGGCCGCGTGAAGACGCTCCATCCCAGCATCTTCGCGGGGCTGCTGGCCCGTCGCGACCAGCCCGATCACCTCGCCCAGCTCGCCGAGCACGGCATCGAGCAGATCGACCTCGTGGTCGTGAACCTCTACCCGTTCGGCGCCACCGTCCAGCGACCCGGCACGACCCTGGACCAGGCGCTCGAGCAGATCGACATCGGTGGCGTGGCGCTCCTGCGGGCAGCCGCGAAGAATTTCCCGGGCGTCGCCGCGGTGAGCCATCCCACGCAGTACGCATCGGTCCTCATGGACGTCAAGACGATGGGCACGGTCAGCCCCGAGACCCGGCAGAAGCTCGCTGCCGAAGCGTTCGCCACGACCGCGGCCTACGACGCGCAGATCGCGAACTACCTCAACGCCCAGGCGGGCACGGTCTTTCCGAGCCGCATGACGCTCGTCGTCGAGAAGCGCGCGGACCTGCGCTACGGGGAGAACCCGCACCAACAGGGCGCCTTCTACGCCGACCCGGCGCAGCACCGCAGCAGCATCAGCTCCGCACGTCAGATCGCCGGCAAGGACCTCAGCTTCAACAACCTGCTCGACCTCGACGCGGCGTGGAGCATCGCGAGCGACTTCAAGACGCCCACGGTCACGATCGTCAAGCACGGCAATCCCTGCGGGCTGGCGAGTGTCGTGGACCTGGCCGAAGCGTTCCGGCTGGCCCTCGAGGGCGACAGCGTCAGCGCGTACGGCGGCATCATCGGCGCCAATCGAATCGTGGACGAGGCGACGGCTCGCGCCATCCGCCCCGGCTTCTTCGAGGCGATCGTGGCACCCGGCTACACCACGGAGGCGCTCGAGATCCTGCGCACGAAGCGCGGCTTCGAGATCGTGGAGGTGCCGCCGTCGGAGAACGACAACGAGGAGCTGGGGATCGGCGGGCTCGACTTCAAGCGCATCGGCGGCGGGATCCTGGTCCAGACGACCGACACGCTCGAGGATGACCGCAACAAGCTCCAGGTCGTCACCCAGCGGCGTCCGACGCTCGAGGAGCTCACCGACCTGCTGTTCGCCTGGCGCTGCGTGCGTCACGTGAAGAGCAACGCAATCGTGCTCGCCAAGAAGCACGCGCTGATCGGCATGGGCGCGGGCCAGCCATCGCGCGTCGTCAGCGTCGAGGTCGCGCTGCGAAAGGCGGGCGAGCGCGCCCCCCTTTCGGTCATGGCCAGCGACGCGTACTTCCCCTTCCCCGATGGAATCCAGGTCGCGGCGCAGGCCGGGGTGACGGCGATCATTCAGCCGGGCGGCAGCATCCGTGACGAGATGGCCATCGAGGTGGCCGATCGGCACCACATGGCCATGGTCTTCACCGGCCGGCGCCATTTCAGGCACTGAGAACGGGGTAGACCGATGGTCGAGATCGCGGCCGATAAGATCGTCATCGCCGACGCGGTGCGCGCCACCGAGGCGGGCGCCATCGCGGCGGCACGCCTCATGGGCCGCGGGGACCGCGACGGTGCGGACCAGGCCGCCGTCACCGCCATGCGCAAGGCGATGGACGATGCCGACATCAGCGGCACGATCGTCATCGGCGAGGGCGAGCGGGACGCGGCGCCGATGCTCTACATCGGTGAGCAGGTGGGGAACTCGCAAGCCGCCACGCAGGTCGATATCGCGGTTGATCCGCTCGAGGGCACGAACCTCGTCGCCACCGGGTCGGCCAACGCAACCGCCGTCCTGGCCGCGGCCGAGCCGGGCGGGCTGATGCACGCCCCCGACACGTATCTCGAGAAGCTCATCGTCGGGCCCATGGTCGCCGGGCACGTCTCGCTGGACGACCCGGTCGAGAAGACGCTGAACACGGTCGCGGACCGGCTCGGTCGCAATGTCTGGGACATCACGGTCGTGATCCTCGAGCGCGATCGGCACGCCAAGCTCATCGCCGACGTGCGCGCCACGGGGGCGCGGATCAAGCTGATCAGCGATGGCGACCTCACTGCCGGCATCAACGTCGCGGTCTCCGGCACCGGCGTGCACGCGGTCATGGGCACCGGCGGCGCGCCGGAGGGCGTGCTGGCCGCGGCGGCGCTGAAATGCCTCGGAGGCGAGATCCAGGCTCGCTTCAAATGGCGCTCGACCGAGGAGCGCGAACGCGCGCGGCGGATGGGCGTGGACGTCGACGACGGCTCGCGGATCTACATGACGAACGACCTCGCCCCGGGCGAGCGGGTCGTCTTCTGCGCCACCGGCGTCACCGACGGGGAGCTGCTGCGCGGTGTCCGATTCTTCGGCGGCGGCGCTCGGACGCACTCCTGCCTGATGAGCTACCGGCAGGGGATCGTGCGGTTCATCGACACGGTCCACATGTGGGACTACCGCAACCCGCCGAAGGTTCGGCTGTAGGGACCTGTCCGGCTGGTCGATCGGCTCCGCGCGGGGCGAGCCGTCCGAATTCAGGCGAGGTGCGCACCCTGCGCGCCGCCGGGCCTCCATTCGCGCAAGGAGGCCACTGGAAGCGTCCGGATGCGGCCCTCAGATGAATCGCTGCGGTTCGCGGGCGAGGACCCGTGCGCCGACGGAGGCGAGGAAGGCCAGCCACTCCTCGTCGGGCATGAGCGGGTCGTTGCGGGCCGCGTTGTAGCAGCAGATCATCGCCCAGCGGGACTTCTCGGAGCGGTTCTGG
>DAINOY010000157.1:0-4893 GCA_036743735.1 Chloroflexota bacterium | reverse complement strand
GTCAGGTGAACCGGCGTGCCGTCGCCGATCTGCTGGCCACGCGCCGCGGCCGCATCCGCGTCGAACGCAGCGGCCATGAAGATCGGGCTGCGGTCGGCGTAGAAATCGAGCACTTCGGGCGCATCGGGCGGCAGGTTGAAGCCGTGGTCCCTGGCCCACGCGCCGACCTCGTCGCCACCACCGCGCAGGATCGTGATGTCGAGCGCGTCGATCGTCGTCTCCATGAGCACCTCGGCGGAGCCTGCCGCGTCGAGCGCGGTTTCGGCGGCGAAGACGGCACGCTCGAGGATCGGGTCGGTCTCGCGCACGAGGCGCTGGAGCGTCCAATCGCCGCCGCGCACGACGTCGGTCGGGATGCCCGGGAGCGGCGTGATCGAGCCGAACTGGCCGCCGCCGCCCGCGAACTCGAAGGCGGTGACGTAGTGCTCCACGCCATCGTGATAGCCCGCGAACGTCGTCGTCCGCAGGAGGTTGACGGCCCCGTTCGGGCCGATCAGCCCGCCACAGGCCAGCGCTGGGCCGGCCATGGCGAGCATGGCAAGAGCGGCACCCGCGAGGGCTGCCAGGGATCTGCGCATCGGTCCTCGTCCTCATCGTTGCGAGTCGATCTCGATGCCGCGCGCGGTTGCCGGGTCAGACGCGCTGCCCCTGCCATCGGTTCCCGACCAGGTGCGGAGCGGTCAGGCGATCGCGATCGCCGCCAGTGACGAGAGGAGGAAGAGCGCGAATCGCAGGACCCACTGGAAGCCGCGATCCGCCGGATCGGCGATGCGGCGCGGGGCGACGACGAACATCGCGTAGAAGGCGGCGAGCCCGCCGGTGAGCATGATGGCGATGAAGCCAACGAGCCCCGCCTCCGGTGTGCCGATGCTGCCGACCATGGCCACCGGATCCACCGTTTCGAGGATGCCCGAGGCAAAGCCGTTGTAGAGGAGCGCGGCGACGACGATGAACGGCGTCACCAGCACTCGCCGCCAGACCGCGTCGAGCACCGGCAGGCGGTCACCGAGCAGGATCACGACGATCGAGACCAGGAAGACCGGCCCAACGACCCAGGAGGCGTCCTCGACCCCGATCTGCTCGAAACCGAACGAGGCGGTCAGCGCCAGGCCTGCCGCAAGCGGGCCGAGGACCGCCAGCAGCGGCGCCTCCTCGTCGCCGATCCGGAGCTTCGGCTGTCCCGGCGCCCGCGTTGCGAGGCAGACCATCGCGGCGATGACCGCGGCGACAGCCAGCGCTCCGCCGAGCTGCCCGCCGGGGATCGTCCCCGGCTCGGTGGCAGCCAACGGGACGCCGAGCAGGACGCTCACCGACAGGAGCAGATCCTCCGGACGCAGCGCCCGCAGCGCGCTGGTCACTGCGTCGGCTCGCGCGTCTCGATCACGCCTGCCAGGGACGTGGGTCGGTGCGCAGGAGGGAGTAGACCACGACGTCATGGTTGCGCCCCCCGTTGAAGAAGGCGCCGCGAAGGGTGCCCTCCAGCGTGAAGCCGCACTTCTCGGCGATCCGGCGTGAAGCCGCGTTCTCCGGAACGATGACGAGCTGGATGCGGTGCTGCTTCTTCGTTGCGAAGAGGTAGTCGACGAGCAGCTGGACCGCCTCGGTCACGTAGCCGTTGCCGGCATGTCGCGAGTCGTAGAGGAGGTACGACAGCTCGAAGGCGTCCCAGTAGCTCACCGGCTTGAAGAACTCGATGTGCCCCACGATCTCACCTGCCCGATTGCGGATGAGGAGCAGGCCCTCCTCCTTGTCCCAGAAGCCGGTCTTGGCGAACTCGGCCCGCAGGGCGGACTCGGAGGTCACCCGCAGCGGGAAGAAGGCGCCGCGGTTCTCGATCTCGGCGTGTGCTTCGTAGAAGGCGTCGAGGTCCCGCTCTCGGATCGGGCTCAACTCGACGCGCTCACCGTGCAGCATCGATGACTCCCGCCATCGGATATCCGGATATCCCAGCCGCTCGGAGGAGGAGATGTGCTGCCGCGTCGAGCAGGTCAGGGTCGCGTGTCACGAGCGGTACCTCGAGCGATTCTGCGAGCGCAGCGTACGACGCAGCACCAACCCCAAGCCGGCGACGCATCCAGCGGCCCGCCCGCCGGTCACCGGAACATGCGCTGCTGGCGGGCGAGGTCCACGCGGGTGCGGCGCTCGCGACCCTCGGCGTCATCGGTCCGGTCGTTGACGACGGCGTCCACCGGCGACAGGCGCGTGGCGACGACGTTGAGCACGGCGCCCTCGACCTGGAGCCGCCCGTCCACCACGAGCAGCGGGTAGCGGTGCAGCATGGCGCGGTTGGCCTGGTAGACCTGCGGCCGCAGGGTCACGTTGATCATCCCGGTCTCGTCCTCGAGCGCGATGAAGACGAAGTGCTTGGCGGTCATCGGGTGCTGCACGCTCACCGCCAGGCCGGCCAGCCTGATCTGCGACCGATCCCGGCGCTGCGCCGCCTGCACCACCGTGATGACGCCGCGCGCGGCAAGCTGCTCGCGGAACAGCTCGACGGCGTGGAGCGACGGCGAGACACCGGTGTCGCGGTAGTCGGCGGCCACCTTCTCCGCGATCGTCATGGCCGGGAGCGAGCCTGCCAGCGCGTGGTGGCCGTCATCGGTCAGTCCCAGCGCAGGACGCGCCGGATTCGCATCCGCCAGGGTGATGCGCAGCTGCCAGAGAAGGTCGCGGCGGGGCACATCGGTCCAGTCGAAGGCACCGATGCTGATGAGCCGCTCGACGACCTGCTCGCCCAGCCCGGTGCGTGCCACGAAGTCACGGACTCCCGCGTATGGACCGATGACGCGCTCGCGCTCGAGCGCTTCGCGCGCGCGCTCGTCGATCCCCTTCACCTGCCGCAGACCCAGCCGGATGGCGTAGCGCGGTATCTCGGATGTGCCGCAGGCGCACACATCGGCCAGGGAGGCGCCGGAGGCTGGCCGATTCTTGCCTGGGGTGCACACATCGGCCAAGGAAGCGTCGGATGGGCCCTCTCCTTGGCCGTTTCGTGCACCGGACGCACGTGACGCGGCCGCCAACCCCTCTGCTTGGCCGTTTCGTGCACCAGACGCACAACCGCACGGGGCAAGGCGCGTGTCGTGCTCCCAGGCCGACTCGTTGACGTCGACCGGCAGGACCGCGATCCCGTGGCGCTTCGCGTCGTTGATGACGACCGCCGGCGAGTAGAAGCCCATCGGCTGGTTGTTCAGCACGCCGGCCGTGTAGTGCGCGGGGTAGTAGTGCTTCAGCCAGGCGGTGTCGTAGCTGATCTTGGCGAACGCCGCGGCATGGGCGCGGGCGAAGCCGAACTCGGCGAAGGCGCTGCACTTCTGGAAGAGCTCCTCGGCGTCCTCCGGCGTCAGGCCGGTGCGGACGGCGCCGCCCACGAAGCGACCGCGCTCGGCCTGCATCTTCTCGTGTGACCGATGGCTGCCCATCGCCTTGCGGAAGATGTCCGCCTCGACGGCGGAGTAACCGCACACCTCGATCGCGACCTGCATCACCTGCTCCTGGTAGAGGATCACACCGAGCGTGTCCTCCAGGATCGGCCGCAGGCTGTCGTGGGCGTAGGTGACCGGCTCCTGCCCGGCGCGCCGTCGCAGGTAGGGATGCACCGCGTTGCCCTGCACCGGGCCGGGGCGGATGATTGCGACCTGGACGACGAGATCCTCGAAGCGCTCCGGACGCGCCTTGGGAAGCGCCTGCATCTGGGCGCGCGACTCGATCTGGAACATGCCGACGGTGTCCGCGGCCTGGATGCTGCGAAAGACCTCGGGGTCGTCGTGCGGGAGGCTGTCGAGATCGATGCGCCGGCCCGTGTCGCGCTCGATGCGGTCGAGGGCATCGGAGACGACGCCGAGCGTTCGCAGGCTGAGGAGGTCGATCTTCACGAGGCCGAGCTGCTCGACGTCCTCCTTGTCGTACTGCGTGACGACCCGGTCCGGCATCGTGGCGCGCTCGATCGGGACGAGCTCGATGAGCGGCGTCCGCGTCACGAGCATGCCGCCGACATGGATCCCGAGGTGGCGCGGGAAGCCGTCGATCTCGGCGCAGAGCTCGAGAAGCCACTGCCACCGGTTGCGCGGAGCCACGTGGACCGCCCCCGGCCCCGCTGGAGCTGCAGCTTCCTGCCCCTTACCAGCACCAGGAGTGATAAGCGGAGGAATTGCGCCCTCCGGCCCGGTCTGAGGCCTTGAATCCTGCGCAAATCTATGATGTTGGCCCGTCTCGGACGCCGAATTTCCGCTTATCACATCTGGTGGTGGTATCTGAAGGGAACCGCCACCGCCGCCCGCGGCTCCCTGCGGCAGCACGCTGCGCCGCTTCCGTTCCTCGACCGGCATCCCGCTCTCGGGGTCCAGGCGCACGACGGGCGGTCGCCCGCTCGACGGTCCGGGCGACCCGTTGTCCCGCGCCCCAGGCAGCGCCAGGTCGGCCGCGGCCAGCTCCCCCGCCGCGTAGCGCTTCGTCTGGGTCGCCTCGAACCGCACCGAGGTGACCGATGCGTCGAGCACGCGCGGTCGCTTCGGCGGGTACCAGCCGCCCTCGCTGACCGGCCTCGGCTCGGCGGCGGCAGCGGGATCCGCTGCGGCCCCGCCACCGGCCGCCGCGCGAGGGTTGATCTCGAGGCGCGGCCGCGGGTTCCAGGAGTTGTCGGAGGTGCGTTGGACGAGGGCGCCATCGGTCTGTGCCGCCCGCCCGTCACGTCCGGGGGGAACCGCCGCCTCCACGGTCTCCATGTAGTCGTTGAATCGCACGCCGAAGTTCGGATCGTGCCAGCCGACCAGCGGGTTCTTCATCTTGGTGAGCAGGAACGCCAGATCCTCGCGCAGGTCGTCGAACCCGAGCGGCTGGTAGTCCACGGTCGAGTCGATGCAGAAGCTGCAGGTGTAGGGGCAGCCGAGACTCCCG
>DAINOY010000156.1:0-4897 GCA_036743735.1 Chloroflexota bacterium | reverse complement strand
GCGAAGTACCAGTTGCGCTTGCCGACGATGTCGTACATCGGTCAGCGCTCCACGTGGTAGAGCTCGATTCGGCGTCCCCAGTCGGTGCGGACGACGTATCGGAGCATGGTGCGGGTCACCGTCAGCGCGCTGAACATGCTGACGAGGACGCCGATGATGAGGACGAGCGCGAAGCCGCGGATCGTCGTCGTCCCCTGCCAGTACAGGAAGCCGGCGATGATCAGCGAGCTGACGTTCGAGTCGAGGATGCTCGACCAGGCGCGGTTGAAGCCTGCCTCGATCGCCGGACCCAGCGTCTTGCCGGCGCGGATCTCCTCCTTCATACGCTCGAAGATGAGGATGTTGGCGTCCACGGCCATGCCGATGCTGAGGATGAAGGCCGCCACCCCGGCGAGCGTGAGCGTCACGCCGATGACCCGGAAGATCGCGTAGTTCACCAGCGTGTAGAAGATGAGCGCGATCGCGGCGAGGACGCCCGGCAGTCGGTAGAACGCGATCATGAAGAAGAGGACGAGGAAGAGCCCCACCGCCCCGGCGATGAGCGCCTGGGCCAGGAAGCCGGCGCCCAGCGTGGCGGTGACGCTGTCGACGCCGACCTCCTTCAGGGTGACCGGCAGCGCACCGTAGCGCAGCGTGTTGTAGAGCTGGGTGCGCTCCTCCTCGGCGCCCTGGCCCGCGCCGACGGTGATGATCGTCTCGCCACCGCAGATCGCGCTCTGGATCGTGGGCGTGGTGATGATCTGGCGGTCGAGGGCGATCGGCCCTGGCTGCTGCACGTGCGAGGTCGTGTAGTCGCACCAGATGTTGCTCGCCTCATCGTCGAGGCGGAACGTGACCCCCAGGTTGCCGCTCGAGTCCGACCCGGGCGCCACGCTGCCGTTCTGGATCGAGCCGCCGTCGAACAGGACCCCGATCGCCCCGGAGTCCAGTTGCGCGCTGATGTCCTGGTTGGCGGTCAGCTGCTGTCCGCGCGGGTCGATGAACTGGAGCTGGCCGGTTGAGCCCACGAGGCTGCGGACCTGAGCCTCGTCGCTGACGCCCGGCACCTCGACCACGATCCGCTGCTCCCCGGTGTTGCTCACCTCGGTGCGGACCTGCGGCTCGCTGACGCCGATGCCGGCGACGCGGCGCTCGATGATGTTGCGCGCCTCCTCGACGCTCGTCGGCTCGACCGGCGACCCGTCGGTCGACTCGGCCTCGAGCGTGACGCGCAGGCCGCCCTGCAGATCGAGACCCAGGACCGTGCGGAACTCGACCCCGAGGACGTTCGTGGGCAGCCACTCCATCCCGAACGTCTTGCGCGGGATGTCGATGAAGATCGCGACGAGCGCGACGACGAGGATCACCCACGGTGCGATGCGGCGCCAGGTCATGGTGTCAGGTGCGGACCTCTGGTTCGGGACGTGCCCCGGGCTGCGCGCACACGCGTCGGCGGCGCCTCGGACACGAAACACGCCGCGCGGTGGCGGCGGGCGGCGTGAGTATAGCGCGCCACGAGGCGCCTGCAACGCGGCTTAGGCCAGCATCCCCTCGCGCGCCAGGTGCTGCTTGAGCCGCTCCGCCAGCGCACGAGTGACGCCGGGCGTCTCCGCCACCTCCTCGACCGATGCCTCCCTGATGCGTCGCACGCTCCCGAATCGCCGCAGGAGCGCCCGCTTCCTGGCCGGCCCGATGCCGGGGATCTCGTCGAAGACGCTGTGCAGCGCCCGCTTGCTCCGCACGTCGCGGTGGTAGGTGATCGCGAAGCGATGCGCCTCGTCCCGGATACGCTGGACGAGGTACAGGCCCTGGCTCGTGCGCGGCAACACGATCGGCGCGCTCTGCCCCGGGACGTAGAGCTCCTCGAAGCGCTTCGCGAGACCGGCGAGCGGCACGTCGCGCATCTGAAGCTCCTCCATGACGCGCACCGCCGCCGAGAGCTGGCCTTTCCCACCGTCGACGATGACGAGGTCTGGCACCTCCCAGGCCGCGTCGCGTTGCGCCGACGGCGGGCCGTGCGTCTCCACGGGACCGTCGCCGGGGCTGATGTCGTCGGGCTCGTCGGCGTCGCCCTGGGGCGCCTCGTCGGCACCGACCGCGGCGAGCGACAGCGCGCCGGTCTCGGCCCGCAGGCGGGCGGCGCGGCTGAACCGACGACGCAGCACCTCGGCCATCATCCGGAAGTCGTCTGGCGTGTCGCCGGAGCGGATGCGGAAGCGCCGATACTCGCGGGGCTCGGGTCGGCCGTCGATGAACACGACCATGCTGCCGACCGCGCTCGTGCCCTGGATGTTGCTCATGTCGTAGCACTCGATCCGCTCCGGCGGACGGGGCAGGCTCAGCGCCGCGGCCAGCTCCTCGAGCGCTTCGCTGCGCTTCCCCTGGTCGGCGAGCCACTCCGCCCGCTCCTTGGCGAGCGCCTCGACGGCGTTCTGCGTGGCGAGGCCCACGAGCCGCCGCTTCTCGCCCCGCTCGGGGACGTGGATCGTGACGCGCGAGCCGCGTCGCTCGCCCAGGAAGGCGGCGAGGTCACCGGCGCCGGCAGGCGCCATCGGTACCAGGATCTCCCGTGGCACCGACTCGGTGCTGGCGTAGTACTGCTGGAGGAAGCTCGCGAGCACCTCCTCCGGGGTGGCGTCACGCGCGCCCTCGACGATGAAGTGCTCGCGTCCGATGAGCTTGCCGTTGCGCACCTGGAGGACCTGGAGGCAGGCCTCGTTCTCCTCGGCCGCCATGCCGATCACGTCGTGCTGGGCGCGGCTGAAGGCCGCCATCTTCTGCTGCTCCATCGTGCGCTCCACGGCGCGCAACTTGTCGCGGGTCGCCGCCGCCTGCTCGAAGCGCAGCGCCTCGGCGTGCGACTCCATCTCGTCGCGCAGCTGGGCGGCGATCGGCTCCTGCCGGCCCTCGAGGAAGTCGACGATCTGGCCGATCGTCTCGCGGTACGGCGCCTTCTCGATGGCCTGGATGCAGGGCCCCTGGCATCGGTTGATGAAGTAGAGCAGGCAGGGACGCTCGAGGACGCGCTTCCCCTCGGGGATGTCGAGGTTGCAGGTCCGGAACGGGAAGATCTTGCGCAGCAGCTTCAGCGTCTCGTCCACGCTGCTGGCCGATGCGTACGGCCCGAAGTAGCGGCTCCCGTCGCGCTTGAGCGTCCGGGTGCGCACGATCCGCGGGAAGTCCTCGCCCATCGTGATCTTCACGAACGGGTAGGTCTTGTCGTCCCGCAGCCGGATGTTGAAGCGCGGCCGGTGCTCCTTGATGAGGTTGTTCTCGAGGAGGAACGCCTCGCTCACCGTGTCGGTGACGATGTAATCGATGTCCGCGATCTCACCGATCATGTGGCCGATGCGGGCGTCGTACGCCGGCCCCGAGCCGAAGTAGCTGCGCACCCGGTTGCGGAGCAGGTCGGCCTTCCCGACGTAGATGACGCGTCCGCGCGCGTCCTTCATGAGGTAGACGCCCGGCGCGGAGGGGAGCTGGCGCAGGATGGCGCGCAGCTGCGGCGTCAGGTTCGGCGAGGCGGGCATGGCCCGATTCTAGGTGTGGATCGCCCTTGTGTTCTCTGGGCGGGCGGGGCCCCGTTCGGGGTGGGTCATCCGCGTGTCAGCAAATATATCGTTCGTGATATAACGCCCCGACGCTGAGGCGAGCCACTCCGGGAGCACCCGGATACGTCAGCCGCGGTAGCGGACTCTCCCCTCAGCATGGGCGTCGAGCGCGGCCTGGAGCGTCATCCGAACCCGATACGGCAGCTCGCCCACGCGCGCCGGCTCCAGCCAGCGCAACGCCCGAATCTCGCCCGGCGCAGGACGCAGGTCGCCACCGGTCACGTCGCAGGCGAAGACGAAGGCGACGCCTCGCGGGCTCGTGGTGTCGACGACGAGGAGCCGCGTGATCTTCACCTCGAGACCGGTCTCCTCGCGCACCTCGCGGCGAAGCCCCTCGGTGATGCGCTCCGGCACCTCGATCCGCCCCCCGGGCAGGTTCCACAGCCGCGGCGGATAGGCGGTCCTGGCGATGAGGATGCGACCCTCGCCGTCGCGAATGAGCGCGAGGGCGCCGACGGTGCGGTGGTAGCTCCCCCGCAGGATGGCCCACGCGTGGCCCACCGCGCCGCGTGCGACCGCCCGAAGGTCCGAGGGCCGCAGGCGGCGGCCGATCACGGCGTCCCGGGTTCGGCGGCGCCGTCGGCTTCGGGCGACGCGTTCGGGATCGGCCGGGCCAGCTCGTCGGCGATGTACTGGTGCAGCGGTGCGTAGTCCGTCGGGGACGCCTGGCCGAGGACGACCAGGACGTACTGGCCGATCGTGTTCGTCGTGGCGGTCAGGATGACGCCCTCCGACAGCTCGATCCGGCGGTCGGAGCCGATATGCCCCGAGAGCAGCGCCAGGTCGATCGCCGACAGGTTCGTCTTCAGCCGGCCCTCCATGGCGTCCATCAGCCGCAGGCCGGGGCCCAGCGAGCCGAGCCCGCCGCCGCCGAGCTTCGTCCGCAGCGCCGCGAGCACCTGGCCCTGGCGGATCGAGCGCGCGTAATCGCTCGCCTCCTCGGGGATGCTCGCGTACCGGACGCGGCTGTAGTCGAGCGCGCGCTGCCCGTCGAGCTGAAGCGTCCCCGCCTCGAACGTGCCTCCGTCCCAGATTCCTGCCAGGTACTTCGGCTCGTCCCAGGTGAACGAGAAGGTCCGCGGATTTTCGACCGTCACGCCGCCGACGGCGTCGACCATGGCCTGGAATCCCTGGAATTCCATCGCCAACCAGCCGTCGATGTGCAGGCCGGTGACGTACTCGAGCGCGGCGCTCGACAGGTCCCCGGCATTCTCGACCGTCGCGGTCGCGTTGTAGCCATCGGCGAACGCCTCGTTGATCTTCGCGTTGTCGGGGATCGGCGCGAAGCCCTCGACCCACAGGTCGCG
>DAINOY010000155.1:0-4898 GCA_036743735.1 Chloroflexota bacterium | reverse complement strand
CGGATCCAGCTCGACCCGACGAGCGCCGTGGCCCGCAGCCACGAGCTCGTCTGGAGCCGGCTGGGGCCGTGGGATCGCGATGAGCTGACGCGGCTGCTCGAGGTCGAGCGCTCGCTCTTCGAGATCGACGCGTTCATCGTCCCGACCGAGGACTGGCCGATGTACGCGGCGGCGATGGCTGCCTTCCCGATCCATGCCACGAAGCGGGCGCGCGACACCGTCGCCTGGATCGCCGACAACGATCGCCTGCGGCGAAGCATCCTCGCCGCGCTCGAGCGCGACGGAGCGCGGGCCACCTCTGACTTCGAGGACGTCGCGACGCGCAGCTGGAAGACCTCGGGCTGGAACGACGCCCGGAACGTCAGCCGCATGCTCGAGTTCCTCGCGCTGCGCGGCGAGGTGATTCGCGCCGGACGCCGCGGGACCGAGCGGCGCTGGGATCTCCCCGCGCGGTGGCTGCCGGAGGCGCCGCCCGCCCTGCCGTTCGGCGAGGCGCTCAAGCGAGCCGTCGAGCTGCGCGTCCACAGCCGCGGTGCGTCCGCCATGCCGCTTCCGTCGCCATACAGCGCGGCGCCCCCGCCCTTCGCCGGTCTCCCGACCGCCGATGTGATCGCGGCCTGTGGTGAGCTGGCGTCGGAGGGTGCGATCGTCCCGGTCGACGTGGACGGCATGCGCGGCGACTGGTTCGTGCATCGCGAGCACCTCGCCACGCTCGATGCCGTGCGCGACGACCTTCCGCAGCCGCGGACCACGCTCCTCTCGCCATTCGATGCGATCGTCTCGGACCGCGACCAGCTCGAGCGCGTCTGGGGCATGCGGTACCGGCTCGAGATGTACGTTCCCGCCGCGCGGCGCGAGTACGGCTACTTCGTGCTGCCGATCCTCCACGGCGACCAGTTCATCGGGCGCGTCGACCCGAAGCTGGACCGCACGCGCGGTGTGCTCGTCGTTCATTCGGTGCACGCGCAGGAGGACGCGCCGCTGCATGCGGCGATCGGCGCGGCGATCGGCGGAGCGCTCATCGATCTCGCTTCGTTCGCCGGAGCCGCCGGGGTCGAGGTGCGCGGCGACCTGCCGGCGGGCTGGGCGCGTGGCCTGCGACGGCATCGGTCCATCACGTTCGTTGCGACCGCCGACTGAATTATCCTCGCGACCCATGGATCGAACCAATGCTGGCCGAGCGCGCTCGTTCGAAGAGTGGTGGGGCCAGCGCCCGCACGAGTGAGGGATCCCGGCACAGGGCGCGCGGAGGCTGCCCGAGGCGCGACCATCGCGATCCCGTTCGCCGTGGCGGTCGGCCTCTTCGGCGTCTCGTTCGGTGTGTTGAGCCAGTCGCCGGCCAGCCTGGATGCCCTCGCCGCGGTGGTCATGTCGGTCACGACGTTCGCCGGCAGCGCGCAGTTCGCCGCGCTTTCGATCCTGCAGGCCGGCGGCAGTGCGATCGCCGCCATCGTCGCCGCGGTCTTGCTCAATCTGCGCTACCTGCCGATCGGCCTCTCGGTCGCCCCTGCGATTCGTGGTGGACTGCTGCGCCGCTTCGCCACCGCCCAGCTCGTCGTCGACGAATCCTGGGCCATCAGCTCGCGCGGGGACGGCACGTTCAGCGCGGCGCGGCTGGTCGGCGCCGGCACCGTCCTGTGGCTCAGCTGGGTCCTCGGCACCATCGTCGGCGTCGTGGGCGGCGAGGTGCTCGGTGATCCGGCACTGTTCGGGCTCGACGCCGCCTTCCCGGCGCTCTTCCTCGCGCTCCTCTGGCCGCAGCTGAGCGGGCGACGTGCCGGGCCAGCGGCGCTGCTGGGCGCCGCCATCGCCCTCGTGCTGCTTCCCTTCACCCCGGCCGGCGTGCCGATCATCGCCGCCGCCGGCGCCGCGCTGCTCGGCTGGCAGCGCCAATGAGCGGCTGGGGCGTCGTCATCGGCGTGGCGCTGGCGACGGTCGCCATCAAGGCCGCGGGACCGGTGCTGCTGGGTGGCCGCGAGCTGCCACCGCGACTCGCCGGGGTCGTCGCCCTCCTCGCGCCGGCGCTGCTCGCGGCGCTCGTCGTGACGCTCGCGATCGGCGACGGTGGACCGTCCATGGCGGCGAGGGTGCTCGGCGTCGCGGTGGCGCTGGGCGCGATCGCGCTCCACGTGCCGACGCTGGGGGTCGTGGTCCTCGCCGCCGCGGTCAGCGCCGTCGCGCGCCTCCTCGGACTGCCGTAGCGGCGGCTATCCAGCCTCCGGCGCCGAGACATCGACCACGACCGCGTCCAGCGCACGAATGAGCTCCCCGGGAGCCAGGTGCAGGTTGACGCCGTGCGCCCCACCGCCGATGGCGACGACCGGCCGGCTCATCGCTGCCTCGTCCAGGATCACCGGCCACGCTGTCGTGGCGCCGAAGGGCGTGATCGCGCCGCGCTGATAGCCGGTCGCGGCGTGGGCTTCGGTGGCATCGGGCAGCGAGAGGCGCCGCACCCCGAGGTGCGCGCGGAGCTTCGGCCAGTCGAAGCGCCGCCCGGCCGGCACGAGAACGAAGACGTAGTCGTTCTCGCCTCGACGAACGACGATCGTGCGCAGCAGCGCCCCGAGCTCGATCTCCTGGAGCTCCGCGCTCTCCTCGGCACTGTGCGCCGGCTGCGTCCGAACGACGCGCGCGTGGACTCCCGCCGCAAGCACCGCCTGCGTGGCCGGCGTCTCCTGCGGCACGTCGCTCACCGGCGATCGAGTGCGTATCCGCAGCCGAGCTCGTCGAATCCGGCAGCGCGGAGCAGCCCTGCGGCCGCCTCCCGGCTGGCGGGCGCCGTGACGCTGGCCCCATAGGCGGGCGCCTCCGCGGCCCGTTCGAGCGCCGCGGCCAGCAGCTGCCGGCCGATGCCGCGCCCGCGTGCCGGCTCGGTGACGACCAGATCGCTGATCCACAGCTGCGGCTGGAGCATGTAGAACGGCCGTCGAAGCTCCGCCACGACGACGCCGGCCGGGACCCCGTCGGCCTCGGCGATCCGCATGAGCTGGTCGGGACGCCCGACCTGTGCCGCGAAGGTGCGGTGCACCGCCGGCTCTCGCTCAGGCGCCGGCACCGGACGTCCCAGCTCGGCGAGCAGGCGGGTGACGGCTTCGGCGTCTCGCGGCTCGACAGGGCGAAGCACTGCCGCATCCACCGGGGCCGGCGCGCCGCGAAGCGGCACCGACTCCCACAGCCTGCCCGCCTCGTGGAATCCGGCCGTGGCGTACAGCTGCCGCGCGGCCGTTCGATCGTCGCCAACCTCGAGCACGATGGCGTGGCCCTGCCGCAGCCGCCACTCCTCGACGACCGCGCTGAGCAGCATCCGGCCGATCCCCCGCCCACGGAAGGGCTCGCGGACGTAGAGATCGCTCACCCAGCCTTCGAACGTCGCGCGGTTCAGCCGGCGGCGAAAGCGGAAGAGGATCAGCCCCGCGGGCTCGCCATCCGCGATGGCGAGGAATGGCGCGGCGTCGGGGTCGTTGACGTACGCCTCGTACGCGGCTCGGTGCGGCGAGGTGTCGGAATCGGGCAGGCTGTAGAGCTCGCGGACCATCGCCAGCGCCAGCGCGAAGTCATCGCGGCCAAGTGGCCGCAGCTCGACCCCCTGGGGCCGGCGGACCGAGAGCCCACCGACCGGATGGTCGGGATTGCCGAGCATGCGAGCCTCAGCGCCCGCGGAACTGCGGCGCGCGCTTCTCGAGGAAGGCGGCCATCCCCTCCTTCTGGTCCTCGGAGGCGAAGAGCAGGTAGAAGAGGCGCCGCTCCAGCGCCAGGCCATCGGTCAACGCGGTCTCGTGGGCCGCGTTGATCGCCTCCTTGGCCAGCCGGACCGCGAGTGGACCTTTGCCGGCGATCGTCGTCGCCATCGCAAGGGCGTCCTCGACGACGAGCTCGTCAGGGACGACCCTGGCGACCAGGCCGCATCGCTCGGCTTCGGCGGCCGTCATCGGCTCACCGGTCAGCACCATCGCCATCGCCCTCGACTTGCCGATGGCTCGCGTGAGGCGCTGCGTGCCGCCCGCACCGGGGATCACACCCAGGTTCACCTCCGGCTGGCCGAGCTTTGCGCTCTCGCCGGCGACGATGAGATCGAGCGTCATCGCCAGCTCGCAGCCGCCACCGAGGGCCCAGCCGTTCACGGCCGCGATGACCGGCTTCGTGACGCGGCGGATGCGGTCGAGCTGCGCGACGCGGCTGCCGAGCAGCATCTCGATCGCCCCCGATGCCGCCATCTCGCTGATGTCTACGCCGGCGGCGAAGGCGCGCTCGTTGCCGGTGACCACGATCGCGCGCACGCCGTCGTCGTGATCCAGCTCCTCCAGCGTCTCGGCCAGGCGCTCCATCAGCTCGCCGTTCAGCGCGTTGAGCTGCTTCGGCCGGTTGAGGCGCACGAGCGCCGTGCCGGCGTCGGCGAAGCGCTCGACCAGGAGGATCTCATCGGTCATTCAGGCGGACTCCCAGGCGGACTCGAGGGTGGCGCCGCAGACACCGCAGAAGCCGTGGTTGGCCGGGAGCCCCGAGGCACCGCATCGACCGCAGAAGCGTGGCGACGCCTGCATGGCGCGCAGCTCCTCGTACCGCGGCGCGCGGCGCTCGTGGAAGGCGGCCACCGCCTCGCGCGTCTCGTCCGCGCCAGAGTGGATCGCCAGCCAGTCGCGGGCGTGGCTGATCGTCTGCGACCAGACGAGGTCACGCCACCAGTTCAGCTGCGCCTTCGTATAGCGGATCGTCTCCGGTAGCTTGCGGCGCAGGCTGGCCGCCAGTTCCGTCACCGTCGCGTCCAGCTCCGCCCGTAGCACGACGCGCGAGACGAGGCCCCAGTCGAGCGCCTGCTGCGGGCTGATCTCCTCGCACAGCATCACGATCTCCCGGGCGCGTCGATCGCCGACGACGATGGGCAGCCACTGCGTCGCGCC
>DAINOY010000154.1:0-4900 GCA_036743735.1 Chloroflexota bacterium | reverse complement strand
GCTGGGCGGCGCTCGAGGAGACCCTCCGCACGCCCGCCGTGGAGGGGGTCGAGATGACGCTCGAGCGCACCGCCTCCCACCCGCCGATGGAGCGCAGCGCCTCCTCGGCGCGGCTGGTCGGCCTGGCGCAGCGCATCGCCGCCGAGTTGGGGTTCGAGCTGCGCGATGCGGCGACCGGTGGTGCGAGCGACGCGAACACGACGAGCGCCGCCGGCCTGCCCACCCTGGACGGGCTCGGGCCGATCGGCGGAGACGACCATTCGGCCGACGAGTGGCTCGACCTCGACAGCATCGTGCCGCGGACGGCGCTGCTGGCCGCGCTGCTGGCGAGGATCGACGAGGTTCCCTGAGGCGCCGAGTCGCAGATGCGCACCGATGCGTTCCGCGCTCGATGCGCGGGGCGTCGATGGAGCGCCGCGGAATCCGTGGCGGGTGGCCCTCGGCAGCTTCCTCGCGGCGACCTCGGCTAGAATGGCCGCCCGTGACCGATGACTTTCGCCACCGCACCGAGCTCGAGGTGCGCTTCCGGGACATCGACGCGCTGCGGCACGTGAACAACGCGGTCTTCTTCAGCTACCTCGAGCAGGCGCGAGCGCGTTACCTGATGGAGATCCTGGGCCTCGACATGGTCGCCGGGCTGCCGATGATCCTGGCCAGCGTCCACCTGGACTATCGCTCGCCGATCCAGTTCGGGGAGCGGGTCACGATCGACACGCGGGTCGACTGGGTCGGCACGTCGAGCATCTCGATGACGCACCGCATGACCGTCGGTGACGAGTACCGCCTCGCGGCGGAGTCCACCACGGTCCTCGTCTCGTACGACTACGCCACCGCGCGGCCACAGCCGGTCCCCGACGACTGGCGCGCGCGCCTCGCGGCACACGAGGGTCACTCGCTCGAGCGGCCCGCCATGCAGCTGGGAGCCACATGACCGAACCGCAACGCTATGACCTGCTCATCCTGGGCGGCGGCATGAGCTACGTCGGCGCCATCCGCGCCGCGCAGCTCGGCCTGAAGGTCGCCGTCGTCGAGCGCAATCGCCTGGGTGGGACCTGCCTGAACCGCGGCTGCATCCCGTCGAAGGCGCTGCTCGAGACGGCGGACCTGCTGCACCGGGTGACCGAGCAGGGCGCGGAGTTCGGCCTGGCCGGGCATGACGGCGTGTCACTCGACTACGGGCCGCTCGGCGCGCGGCGCGACGCGGTCGTCGAGAAGCACGTGAAGGGCGTCGAGTTCCTCATGAAGAAGAACGCGATCACCGTGCTGTACGGCAGCGGCACGCTGACCGGGCCGACGAGCGTGCGGATCACGGGCGGCGAGGCCGGCGACGTCGAGGCAAGCGCCGCCGACCTCATCATCGCCACCGGGTCGGCGCCACGCAGCCTGCCGGGACTCGACTTCGACGGCGAGCGGATCATCAGCAGCGACGAGGCGCTGGCCCGCAACGACGCACCTCGATCGGTGGCGATCGTCGGGGCCGGAGCGATCGGCGTCGAGTGGGCCAGCATGTACCGCGATTTCGGCGCGGAGGTGACACTCGTCGAGTATCTGGATCGGGTGGTGCCGCTCGAGGACCCGGAGATCAGCAAGGAGCTGGCGCGCACGTTCCGCAAGCGCGGGATCGCGATCCACACGGGCTCGACGATCGACCCCGCCACGATCCAGCGCACGGACGACGGGCTGACCTTCCAGGTGGCGGCCAAGGAGGGCGACAAGCGGACCGATGTCAGCGCCGAGCAGATCCTGGTGGCCGTGGGCCGACGGCCCATGACCGAGGGGATCGGGCTCGAGAACGTGCCCGGCCTGGAGGTCGAGCGTGGCTACATCAAGGTCGATCCGTACATGCGCACCGGCGTCGAGCACGTGTACGCCATCGGGGACATCGTGCCGGGCTTCCAGCTCGCCCATGTGGCCAGCCACGAGGCCGTGGTGGCGGTCGAGGTGATCGCCGGCCACGAGCCGCAGCCGGTGCGGATGGACCTCATGCCGCGAGTCACCTTCTGCCGGCCGCAGATCGCCAGCGTGGGCCTCTCGGAGGACGAGGCGCGACAGGCCGGCCGCGAGCCGAAGACCGGGTCCTTCCCCTTCCGCGCGCTCGGCAAGGCGACGATCGTGGGCGAGGTCGACGGCTTCGCCAAGCTCGTCGCCGATGCGTCGACCGGGGAGCTGCTCGGCGCGCACATCATCGGGCCCCACGCTGGCGACCTGCTCGCGGAGCCGACGTTCGCGCGTCTGGTGGAGGGGACGGCGGCGGAGATCGCGATGAGCGTCCATGCGCACCCAACCCTGACCGAGGTGCTCGTCGAGGCGGCGCTCGCCGTCGACGGCGCGCCGATCCATGTCTGAGCGTGAGGCGGGAGGATGAGGGGCTGATGGCGACAGCGGCACCGAACGAGGCACGGCTCGCGGCGCTCGGCCTCACCGGCGACGAGGTCCTGGCGATGTACCGCCAGATGCTCGCCGCACGTGCCGTCGACGAGCGGATGTGGCTCCTGCAGCGGGCCGGCAAGATCGCCTTCATCATCAGCGGCCAGGGCCACGAGGGCGCCCAGGTCGGCATCGCCTGGCCGTTCCGTCGCAACCACGACTGGATGGCGCCCTTCTACCGCTCGATCGCCACCACCATGACCTTCGGGATGAGCGCCGAGGACATCATCACCGCGCACCTGGCCAAGGGCGACGACGTCAGCTCCGGCGGCCGGCAGATGCCGGGTCACTACGGCGGCGCGCCGTTCAACATCGTCAGCGTCAGCTCTCCGGTCGGCACGCAGGTCCTGCACGCGGTCGGCATCGCCATGGGCGCCTGGGTCCGTGGCGACGACGTCGTGGCGATGACGAGCTTCGGCGAGGGGACGAGCAACCAGGGCGAGATTCACGAGGCGATGAACTTCGCCGGCGTCCACGACCTGCCGGTCGTCTTCGTCTGCGAGAACAACGGCTACGCCATCAGCGTGCCGCTGGACCAGCAGGTCGGTGGCGGCAGCGTGGCGGCCCGCGCCGCAGGCTACGGGTTCCCCGGCGTGGAGGTCGATGGCGGCGACGTGCTCGAGTGCTACCGCGTGGCAAAGGAGGCGCACGAGCGAGCGCGCCGCGGGGAGGGCCCGACGCTCATCGAGGCCAACGTGGTGCGGCTGACGAGCCACAGCAGCGACGACGACCAGCGGCGCTACCGCGACCCAGCCGAGGTCGAGGCGCTGAAGGAGCGCGACCCGATCGCGATCTTCGCCCGCCAGCTGCGCGAGATGGAGATCCTCGACGACGAGACCGATGCCCGCCTGCGCGCCGAGGTGAAGGACGAGATCAACGCGGCGACCAAGGCGGCCGAGGCCAGGCCGGAGCCCGATGTCGCCCTCGCCAGCCGGCACGTCTACGTCGAGGAGGCCTGAGCCATGGCCGAGATGAACATCCTCGAGGCGATCCGCTCGGCCATGGACGACGAGATGGCGCGCGACGAGCGGGTCATGGTCCTGGGCGAGGACGTCGGCCGCAAGGGCGGCGTCTTCGGCGCCACCGACGGCCTCTTCGCGAAGTACGGCGAGAAGCGCGTGCTCGACACGCCGCTCACCGAGGGGATGATCGCCGGCGCGGCGATGGGTGCCGCGATCTATGGCCTGCGCCCGATCGCCGAGATGCAGTTCGCCGACTTCGTCTACCCCGCCTTCAACCAGATCGTCTCGGAGATCAGCCGGATCCACTACCGCTCGAACGGGACCTTCCGGGTGCCGATGGTGATCCGCATGCCGTACGGCGGCGGGGTCCACGGGGCGCTCTACCACAGCCAGTCGAACGAGACCTACTTCACCTCGACGGTGGGCCTCCAGGTCCTCGCGCCCGGTACGCCGGCCGATGCCCGCGGCCTGCTGAAGGCCGCGATCCGCAGCGATGACCCGGTGATGTTCTTCGAGCACAAGAAGACCTACCGGCTCTTCCGGGCCGAGGTGCCCGAGGACGACGAGATCGTGCCGATCGGCTCGGCGGCGATCGCCCGTCCGGGCCGAGACGTGTCGATCTTCTGCTATGGCTTCATGCGCACCTGCGCGCTCGAGGCGGCCGAGACGCTGGCCAGCGAGGACGGGGTCGAGGCCGAGGTCGTCGACCTGCGCTCGCTGCGGCCGCTCGACACCGCCACGATCCTGGACTCGGTCTCGCGGACCGGAAAGGCACTCGTCGTCCACGAGGCGAACCGGTTCGGTGGCTTCGGTGCCGAGATCGCGGCGACGATCGCCGAGCTCGGCTTCGAGCACCTGGACGGGCCGGTGACGCGCCTCGGCGGCCCAGAGGTGCCGCCGGTCCCCTTCCATCACGACCTCGAGGACTGGTACATGATCAACCCGGCAAAGATCGTCGAGGCCGCACGCCGGCTGGCGGCCTACTGATCGCTGGGTGACAATGAGATCCCACGAGTTTCACCACGGCGCCGAGATCGATGCCCGGCGCGGCCCCGGCCGCGCGAACGCGGGCACGGTGCCTTCAACAGCAACGTAGGAGGCGCGAGGCCGCGATGGCGACGACGATCAAGATGCCGCAGCTCGGCGAGTCGGTGACCGAGGGAACGATCGAGCGCTGGCTCGTCAAGGAGGGCGACACGGTCGAGCAGTACGACCCGCTCTTCGAGGTCGTCACTGACAAGGTCAATGCCGAGGTGCCGGCCGAGATCGCCGGCACGATCACGAAGATCATGGTCAGCGACGGTGAGACGGTCGCAGTCGGTACCCCGCTCGCGGAGATCGACGCCGATGGCGCGGCCGCCGGCGACGAGGCCGCGGCGGCGCCCGAGGCGCAGCCGACAGAGGCCCAGGCCGAGATGCCGCAGGCGGCCGGCGCCGAGCCCACCCCTGAGGCATCGACGGCGCCGTCCGGCGAGATGGCCGGCGGCGAGGCTGCCGCAGAAGCACCCGCC
>DAINOY010000153.1:0-4966 GCA_036743735.1 Chloroflexota bacterium | reverse complement strand
GCAGCGCTTCGGCTTCCAGGTGACCTGGGACGAGCACGTCGTGGGCGGTGCCGCGATCGACGCCTTCGGCACTGCGCTGCGCGACGAGACGATCGCCGCCGCCGAGGCGGCCGACGCGGTGCTGCTCGGCGCGGTCGGGGGACCGCGCTGGGACGACCCGCGCGCATCGGTCCGTCCGGAGCAGGCGATCCTGGGCCTGCGCTTCGCCCTGGGGCTGTTCGCGAACCTGCGACCGGTCCGTGCGATCGAGGCACTGGCCGATTCGTCACCCCTGCGACCCGAGGTGCGTCGCGGGACCGACCTGCTCGTCGTGCGCGAGCTGACCGGCGGCGTCTACTTCGGCAAGCCACAGGGACGCACCCCGGACGGCGCCGTCGACACGTGCGCCTACACGCGACCCGAGATCGAGCGGATCGCCCGGCTCGCGTTCGAGCTGGCGCAGGATCGGCGGCGCGAGGTGCTGAGCGTCGACAAGGCGAACGTCATGGCCACCGGGCGCCTGTGGCGCGAGGTCGTGACCGAGGTCGCCCGCGACTACCCAGACGTGAGGCTGGCGCACGCGCTTGCCGACTCGACGGCGACCGCCCTCGTCACGCGGCCGTCGAGCTTCGACGTCATCGTCACCGACAACCTCTTCGGTGACCTCCTCTCCGACGAAGCGGCTGCGATCGCGGGTTCGCTGGGGCTGCTCAGCTCCGCAAGCATCGGCGAGCGGCGCACCGCGCAGGGCCGCTTCGGCCTCTACGAGCCGATCCACGGATCGGCGCCGGACATCGCCGGGCAGGGCATGGCGAACCCGACCGCGGCCATCGATTCCGCCGCGCTCATGCTGCGCTGGTCGTTCGGCGAGGAGGCGGCCGCATCGGCGCTCGAGGCAGCGACTGCAGCGACGCTCGAGCGTGGGCCGCGAACGCGCGACCTGGGTGGCGAGGCGTCGACCGACGAGGTCACGGGAGCCGTGCTGCGCGTCTTCGCGCAGGCGCCGGTGCCCGCATGAGCGCCCCGGTCCTGCTCTACGACACGACGCTGCGCGACGGGACGCAGCGCGAGGGCCTCGTCCTCAGCCTCGCCGACAAGCTGCGCATCGCGCGGCTGCTCGATGCCGCCGGCTTTCCGTACGTCGAGGGCGGCTGGCCCGGGTCGAACCCCAAGGACGTGGAATTCTTCGACGCTGCCCGCAGCATCACGTGGCGAACCGCGAAGATCGCGGCCTTCGGCTCGACCCGTCACCGTGCGAATGCGGCAGCAGAGGATCCGAACCTGCGCGCCTTACTCGGCGCCGACACGCCGGTCGTCACCATCTTCGGGAAGAGCTGGCTGCTCCACGTCACCGAGGTCCTCGGCGCGAACGCGGAGGAGAACCTGGCGATGATCGGCGACTCGGTGGCCCTGCTGCGCGACGCCGGCCGCGAGGTCGTCTACGACGCCGAGCACTTCTTCGACGGCTACCGGGCGGACGCCGCCTATGCGCTCGCCACGCTCCGCGCGGCGCGCAGCGCGGGCGCCACCACGCTGACCCTGTGCGACACGAACGGCGGGCTTCTCACCGACGAGCTGAGCGCGATCGTGCGCGCCACGATCGACGCGCTCCCGGACGAGGAGGTGACCTGGGGCATCCACGTCCATGACGACGCGGGGCTGGCGGTCGCGAACTCGCTCGCCGCCGTGCAACAGGGCGTCCGGCACGTGCAGGGCACGGTCAACGGCTACGGCGAGCGCTGTGGGAACGCGAATATCGTCACGATCTGGGCCAACCTGGCGCTGAAGGCGGGTCAGCCGACCGTGCCGGGTGGCGAGGACCTCCGCACGCTCGGTGAGCTGAGTCGCACGGTGGCCGAGATCGCGAACATCGCACCGGACGCGCACGCCCCGTATGTCGGAGCCAGCGCGTTCGCGCACAAGGGCGGCGTCCATGGCGCAGCGACAGTGCGAGTTCGCCAGGCGTACCAGCACGTCGATCCGGACCTCGTCGGCAACGAGATGCGTCTCGTCGTCAGCGAGCTCGGCGGCCGCGCCAACACGAGCTGGCTGGCCGAGCAGCTCGGCCACGAGCTGGAGGGAGTGATCGACCCGCGAGCGCTCAGCTCCCTCATCAAGCGCCTCGAGCACGAGGGCGCGAGCTTCGAGGGGGCGCCGGCCAGCTTCGAGCTGCTGATCCGCCGCCAGTCGCCCGACTACCGGGCCCCGTTCCGGGTGGTGGACTTCACCGTCCTGGTCGACCAGCGCAACGGCGGCGGGGTGCGGGCCGAGGCATCGGTCAAGGTCGAGGTGGACGGCGAGCTGTTGCACACCGCGGCCGAGGGCAACGGCCCGGTCAACGCGGTGGACGGGGCGCTGCGCAAGGCGCTCGTCGCGTTCTACCCCGAGCTCGATGCGATCCATCTCGTCGACTACAAGGTCCGCATCCTCGACGGCGAGGCCGCCACGGCGGCGCGCACGCGCGTCATCATCGAGTCGTCGGGTCCCTCGGGCGCCTGGGCGACCGTCGGCTCGCATCCGAACATCATCGCCGCCAGCGTGGCGGCACTCACCGACTCGCTCGAATACGGCCTCTGGAAGGCCGATGCCAGGCCTGCACCGCTGGAGCATCGGTCCATCCGGAGGACGGCTGCCCAACCGACCAGCGAAGTTCCAGCCTGAAGGAGGCGAACGTGACGTCACCAGCTCCAGAAGAACAGACCGATGCCGCCTTCAGCGTCGAACGCTGGTCCGCGACCTCGGGCAGCCAACGGTCGAGCCGCGCCGACCTCGTCCTCGACGGCGGCGGGCGCAAATGGCGCGCGCACGCCTCGGGCAACGGCGCGATCGACGCGCTCCTGCGGGCGGTCGACCTCGCGCTCGGCGCCGTGTTGGGCGATGGGGTCGAGCTGCAGACGTACAACGTGCATGCCACCGGGCACGGCCACGAGACCGCCGCGGTCGTGACGCTCAGCCTCCGGCCGCGTGGAGGCGACCCGCACGCGCCCGCCTATCCGGGCCGCGGCACGCACGACAACGTGCTCGAAGCATCGCTCGTGGCGTATGTCGACGCGATCAACCGGCTCGTGGCACATGCGGGTGTCGACGTCGCCGCCGCCGCCCCGGCGCCCGGCGTGACGCCGCTGCCCTCGAAGGACGACCAGGCCGCCAGCCGCCGGGCGCACAGCGAGCGCTTCTCGGAGATGTTCAATCCCGACTGACGCCGGCGCCGCAGATCCCGAGGATCGAGCGCCCGCGGCCACGTACCAGGGCGAGCCGGGCGCGTACTCGGAGGCCGCGGCCATCGGTTACTTCGGCGAGGGTGCGGTCCGGCCGCTGCCGCAGCCGACCTTCTCGGCCGCCTGCGCCGCCGTGGTCGACGGATCAGCGGTCGCTGCCGTGCTGCCGCTCGAGAACTCGCTGGCGGGTGCCGTGGGCGAGGCGCTTGATGCGCTGGTTCGCGCGCGGCTGCGGGTGGTCGGTGAGCTGCTGCTGCCGGTGCGGCATGCGCTGCTCGGGATCCCGGGCGCGAGGCTGGACGAGATCGTGAGCGTCGCGAGCCACCAGCAGGCGCTGGCCCAGACAGAGCGCTACCTGGCTGATCATGGCTGGCAGCTGGTCGTGGCGCACGACACGGCTGGGGCGGCACGCGAGCTCGCGGAGCGTGGCGACCGGTCGCGCGGCGTCGTCGCCTCGGAGCGGGCCGCGGAACGCTACGGGCTCTCGGTGCTCGAGACGAATATCGCGTCGACCGGCAACCTCACCCGCTTTGCCGTCGCGGCGGCGGACGCGCGCGTGGTCCCGTCCGGTCGCGGCGCACTGGCGCCCGCCCCGGACGCCTCGCCGGTCTCGCTGGTGGTCTTCGAGACGCTCCATCGCCCGGGCGCCCTGCACCACGCCCTCGGCGCGCTGGCCGATGCCGGCGTCAACATCTCACGCATCGAGTCTCGGCCAACCGGCAGCGCTCGCTGGGAGTATCGCTTCCTCATCTCGGTCGACGGGGACGCCGCGACCGAGCCGCTGCGCTCGGCGCTCGAGGCGCTCGAGGCGCGCGCGCACGGCGTCGAGGTGCTCGGCTCCTTTCCGTCGGCCGGATGACCGCTCAGCGAAGCCGGCCGCGGCCGAAGTAGCCGAGAAGGAGCAGCACGATCAGGACGACGATGACGATCCAGAGCCATTCCATGAGAGTCTCCGACTGCGTGAGCCTCGCACCAGCAGGTTTCGCGCCCTTTGTCGCCCTCGGACCCTCCATGGCCCGATGACGACCTCCGCCATTCGTGTCCGCTACGCGGACCTTCCCGTCTCGCTGCCGCGCATCGCGGCCGCCGTGGCCGACGCCGGGGGCACGATCACGATGCTCACGACGACGCGACAGCGCGACGACGCCTCGGTCGAGGCCGAGCTCGAGGTGTCCGGGCTCGATGACCCCGCGCTCGCGGCGGCGCTCGCCAGCTGCGACGCCGTCCTCGAGCAGCACGCCACCCGATCGCTCGACCGCGTCTTCGGGAAGCGGATCATCGTGGTCGGCGGCGGGGCGCAGGTCGCGCAGGTCGCGCTCGGCGCCGTCTCGGAGGCGGACCGCCACAACCTGCGCGGCGAGCGGATCAGCGTCGACACGATCCCGCTCGTCGGGGAGGAGAACCTGGCGGCGGCGGTACGCGGCGTGGCCGACCTGCCCCGAGCCCGCTGCCTCGTCCTCGCCGGGTCGCTGATGGGCGGCGACGTGACGCGCGCCGTCGTCGAGCTGCGACGGACCGGGGTACCGGTGATCGCCCTGAACATGGTCGGCTCGGTCACGGACGTGGCCGACCTCGTCGTCAGCGACCCGGTCCAGGCGGGGACGATGGCGGTGATGGCGATCGCGGACACCGCCCAATTCGACCTCGCGCGCCAGCGCGGCCGCCGCTACTGACCGGTCAGCCGAGATCGGCCGCCCAGAGCCCGATCGGTTCGCCGTGGTCGCCGCTCGTGAGCGCGTCGCGGTCGCCCGGCCGGCCGGCTCGGATGG
>DAINOY010000152.1:0-4976 GCA_036743735.1 Chloroflexota bacterium | reverse complement strand
CCGCAACGCACCGGCCGGACGAGTTGCGGCTCGCTCAGCGAGCGCGCAGGAGAGGGCGTCGCGGCCACGCTCCGCTTCCGAATCGAGCCTCAGCGGTAGTCCGGCGCCTCGCCGGCCCAGGGCTCGAAGGGCTTGCCCTCGGCCCTGAGCGTCGCCTTGTAGGCGCGCTTCTTGGCCTGGTACTCGACCAGCGCCTCCGGTGAGTCGACATCGCCCAGCGTCGGATACGGCGGAAGCCGCTCCTCGATGCCTTCGGGGCGAATGCCGAGCCGCTTGGCGAGGACAGCGAGCAGCGAGCGGACCTTCATGTCGCCGAACCCGGGCAGTGCGCTGATCCGCTTCTCGAGGTCGCGCGCGTCGGAGGCATCGGTCCAGACCCGTGCCGCGTCGCCGCCGTGGTGCTCGCTGATGAACGCCGCCAGCTCGTGGACGCGCTTCGCCATGGCGCCCGGGAAGCGATGGATCGCCGGCGGTCCCTTGGCCGCCGCCTCGAGCGTCGATGCATCGAGCGCCGAGAGCTTGGCGGGATCGAGCGTGCCGAGGCGCTCACGCAGCACCATCGGTCCTGAGAACGCCTTCTGCACCGGCACCTGCTGATCGAGCGCGAAGCCGATGAGCAGCGCCATCGGATCGCTGGCGATCAGACGGTTTGCGGCGTCGTCCTCGGTGTAGAAGAGACGATCGTCCGCCTTCGGCGCAGCCATGTCTCGATGGTACGCCGCCACGGGGCCTGGGGTCACGAGAGCGGCTTCATCACCATCACGAACACGATCGAGGCGATCAGCAGCCAGAAGAGGCCGAGCGCGATTCGGACGTTCGAGTCGTCCAGGGCGGCCGTCAGCGCCGGCGAGCCCGAGTCGGGCGCCTCGGCTGACGCGGCCTGGATCCGGCTCGCCCAGCGACCGATGCCCAGTGCCCCGACCAGGATGCCCAGGGCGAACAGCGGATACGCGAGCAAGAGCCACGGCTGGAAGGGGTTGAAGCCCTCGACGAAGATCGCGGTCAGTCCGAAGAGCAGCCCGATGCCGAAGACCGCCGGGATCAGCCCGTCGAAGCGTGCCCGCACGCCGAAGGCGGTTCGGATGGCGCGGACGTCGCCGGTGCGCGCGATCCGCAGCAGCAGGATGTCGATCCCGCCGGACAGCGCCACCGCGACGAACATGCTCAGGACATGGAGGACGACGAAGATTCGCATGGCATCCGCACCTGGTTCGTCTTCGCCGATGGTGCGACCCGATGTCAAGCGGTGCGCGGTACCATCGGGCTCGATCTCGTGAATGCCGCACTGCGGGCCGGCCTCGGCCTGCGCCGACGGAGGAACCGATGCGCACGCTCATCACCGGTGGAACGATCGTCAACGCCGATGCCACGACGGTGGCCGACCTCCTCATCGAGGACGAGCGCATCGCGCTCATCGGCAGCGATCTCGACGTCGAAGCGGACGAGACGATCGACGCCTCCGGGAAGTGGGTGATCCCGGGCGCGATCGACGTCCACACCCACATGGAGCTGCCCTTCGGCGGCACCTTCGCCAAGGACACGTTCGAGACCGGCACGCGCGCCGCGGCATTCGGCGGAACCACGACGATCGTCGACTTCGCGGTCCAGACCCGTGGCGAGTCGCTGCGCCAGGGGCTCGATCGCTGGCACGAGAAGGCCGCCGGCAACGCGGTGATCGACTACGGGTTCCACATGATCGTCAGCGACGTGCGAGACGACGTCCTCTCGGAGATGGACCAACTCGTCGACGAGGGGATCCCCAGCTTCAAGCTCTTCACCGCCTACCCGGGCGTCTTCTTCAGCGACGACGGGGCGATCTTCCGCGCGATGCAACAGACCGCCCACAACGGTGGGCTGATCATGATGCACGCGGAGAACGGCCTCGCGATCGACGTCGTGGCGGGCCAGGACGTGGCCGCCGGCCACACGGATCCGTACTACCACGGCACGTCGCGGTCGCCGGTCCTGGAGGGCGAGGCCACGAACCGCGTCATCCGCCTCGCCGAGGTCGCCGGGTCGCCGGTCTACATCGTCCACCTGTCGGCTCGGCACGCGCTGAACGAGGTGCGCCAGGCTCGCGCCGAGGGGCTGCCAGCCTTCGCCGAGACCTGCCCGCAGTACCTGTTCCTGTCGCTCGACGACATGGGCGACGGGTTCAACGGCGCGAAGTTCGTCTGCTCGCCGCCGCTCCGGCCCGCCGATCACCAGGAGGACCTGTGGAAGGGCCTGGTCCACGACGATCTCCAGGTCGTCTCGACCGACCATTGCCCGTTCGACTTCCACGAGCAGAAGGAGCTCGGCAAGGGCGACTTCCGCAAGATCCCGAACGGCCTGCCGGGCGTCGAGGATCGCGTCGACCTCCTCCATGACGGTGGCGTCCGCACGGGACGCCTGACCCCCAACCGCTGGGTGGAGGTGATCAGCACTGCGCCGGCCCGGCTCTTCGGGCTGGCGACCAAGGGCGCTGTGGCTGCAGGGCTCGACGCCGACCTCGTGATCTACGACCCACAACGAACCCGCACCATCAGCGCCAGCTCCCATCACATGGACGTCGACTACAGCTGCTACGAGGGGCGCCAGGTGACCGGCGCCGCCGACGTGGTGCTTTCTCGCGGACGCGTCATCGTCGACCACGGCGAGTGGAAGGGCGAGGCCGGTTGGGGGAGGTTCGTGAAGCGCCAGCGCAGCACGTTCCTCAAGTAAGTCAATCGGCCAATGGCGCGGCGCGTGCAGGAGGGCTAGACTCCCGCGGCTGCCGGTTCGCCGGCCTTCCCGCGAACAGTTCCGAACAGGAGATCATTTGCATGCACCGCCTGATCCTGGCCCTGCTGGCCATCGTGGCGCTCACCCTGGCCGCCTGCTCGAGCCCGGGCACGAGCGCGAGCCCAAGCGCGAGCGAAGCGGCGAGCGAAGCAGCCTCGCCCAGCGAGGAGGCGTCGCCCAGCGAGGAGGCCTCGGCGTCCGAGCAGGAGAGCGGCGCCGCCATCCCCAGCATCGACCTGCCGAGCAGCGCCCCGGAGCTCGAGGATGCGCTCCCCGACGAGGTCGGCGGCATCGAGCTCCAGAAGTTCTCGATGCGCGGCGCCGACTTCATGACGAGCGGCGAGGACAACCAGGAGTTCCTCGATTTCCTCCAGCGCCTGGATGCCCAGCCCGATGACGTGTCGGTGGCCTTCGCCTTCGGCATCGACCCGAACGACCTCGAGGGCTCGGGCGTCACGATCTTCGCCTTCCGCGTCGAGGGCGCGAACACCGACGAGCTCACCCAGGAGCTCCAGTCCTCGCTGGAGACCGAGGGCAGCGCCGCGAACATGACCGAGTCGAACATCGGTGGCAAGGACGTGCTCGTCGGCGAGTCGACCGATGAGAGCACCCCCGGCAAGGTCTACCTGTACGGCGTCGGTGACATCGTGTTCTTCATCGGCGCGGCCGATGACGCGCAGGCCACCGAGGTCCTCGACACCCTTCCGTAGCCGCGCAGCCGAACGCGTGATCGACGAGGGGCCGCCAATGGCGGCCCCTCGCGCTTGAGCCGTGATGGAAGCCCGGACGCCGTCGCCGCTGCCGCGCCCTGTCGCCATCCTGCTGAACGACGCCGCCAGCTCGGCGCGCACGGCGCGCGTCAGGCACAGCGTTGAGCTCACGCGGCGGGCCCTCGACGCCGACCTGCTGACCATCGCGACCCGTGACGCCGAAGAGCTCACGGCATTCGTGCGAGAGCACGCGGGGTACCCGACCGTCGTCGTCGCCGGTGGCGACGGGACGCTCGGCGTCGTCTACAACGCGCTCGCCGGCAGCGACACGACACTCGGGTGTATCCCCGCCGGATTCGGCAATGCGACGGCGCACCTGTTGGGACTGCCCCGCGGCCCGGACGCTCTCGCCGCCACGATCATCGCCGGGGATGCGCGGCCCCTCGACCTCGTTCGGGTCGGATCCCGGATCGCGCTCTTCACGGGCGTTGGCTGGGATGCGCTCGTCGCCGGCCGCTACGCCGATGGTGGGGCACGCGGCACGCTCGGCTGGGCGGCGGCGATCAGCAGCGCCATCCCGGCACTCTTCCAGCGGCCGACCGTCCGCCTCAGCATCGACGACGAGCAGGCTTACGAAGGACCGATGGAGATGCTCGTCGCCGCTACCACGCCGTGGTTCGGCCGCGGCCTCCTCGTCAATCCGGGCGCTCGGCCCGACGCCGGGCGGATGCGGCTGCGGCTCTACCCCGGACCCGTCGGACGCCTGGCCGTGGCCGCGGTCCATTGGCTCGCCGGCCGGACGTCGGCGGCGCCGCACTGGGACGCGACCCACGCGGCCCTCGAGGTCATCCACGGCGGCGAGCTTCCGCTGCAGGCGGATGGCGATCGCATCGGCCGGGCATCGGCCTGGACCTTCACGCTCGAACCGCGCGCCGTGCGGCTCATCGGTCGCTGGGGTGGCCGACGGCCCTGACGCAGAATCGGGTGCGGCTCGGCACCACGCGCCGAAATCGCGTTGCGCGAGCCTGCGCGGGAGGCGTATCGTCCGCGAACCGATCCACCCCCGAGGCGCAGCTTCGCTGTCCGCTGGCCCGGCCGTCTCAGCAGGACGCCGTGCCGCGAGCCGTTCGACGCAACCCGGGTGGGCAACCTGCGCCCGCCGCTCGGGGACCACGCTCTTGGATGGGAGGCGTGACCCAGACAGACTCCGCGCGCAGCAGGTTGCAGTTGACGATGAACGATTGACGTGCCACGCATCGGGGATACGGACTTGCGAAAGCTATTCGCACTCCTGACGAGCCTCGCGCTCGCCCTCACGGTGGCCACACCGGCCCTCGCCAAGGACCCAGCGGTCGGGCAGCCGGGCGGCGCCACCGGCGTGAGTGACAACCTGCCGCACCCGCTCGGCGAGCGGCAGGCCGCTGAGAAGACCACGGCCCAGGAGATGATCCTGACCGGGAAAGCGACGCCCAAGGGCAAGAACAAGGTCGTGAACATCGCCCC
>DAINOY010000151.1:0-4988 GCA_036743735.1 Chloroflexota bacterium | reverse complement strand
GGCTTCGTGGTAAGTCGGCAGTTCGCCACGGCCCTTGTCCTCGGCCCGGCCCTCCCAGGGGACGCGCTGGTTGCGTAGGAGCCCTTCGAAGGCCGGTCGGGGTTCCACCGCGCACCAGCCGACCGGCTCATCATCGAGGTAGGCGACGAGGCCGCTGGTGCTGGCGGCGTCGGGGTCGCCGCAGCTCGTCTGCACCCGGAGCCGATGCGCGCGCTCCTCCACGGGGAACTTCGCGAAGGCCTCACCCGGCCCGAGCTTGTAGCGCTGGCACTGGCAGCCGGCGGCAGCGCCGCGACTGCCGAACACCGTTCGTAGATCCGCGCAGTTCGCCTCGTTGGCTGGGACGATCCGGACGGAGTCGCTTGCTGCATGCACTGGCCCATTCTGGCTCGCGAACATGACAGGGAATGTCAGGAATCGGGCGGGGCTGCAGGAGCGCGGTTCAGCGCCCGAGCAGCCCTTTCATCTGGCGGGCGATGAACGCGGCCGCGCCGCTGGGGTTCACGCGGTAGAGCAGGTCCATCAGCTTCGCATCGCCGCCGACCATGACGCGGTAGGCGTTCTTCTCCATGCCGTCCAGGATCGTGCGCGCCGCGGCGTCGGCCGGCGTGACGCGACTCGCCATCTTCTCCGCGTCCGCGCCCATGCTGGGGACCGCGACGCCGGAGTTGGCGGTGATGTTCGTGGCGACGGCTCCGGGAAGACGATCGTGACGTGGACCTTGGTTCCTCGGCACTCCGAATGGAGCCCCTCGGTGAAGAGCTTCACTGCCGCCTTGGACGCGCCGTACACCGTTTGACCGGGGACGGGCAGGAAGCCGCCCATGCTCGACACGTTGACGATGTGTCCCTCCGGGCGCGCAATGAGCAGCGGGAGAAAGGTCTTCGTCAGGTACAGCGTCCCCGACCAGTTGACGGCCATGACGCGCTCGATCGCCTCGTAGTCGAGATCCTTGAGCCGAACGAACGGCTGGATGATCCCGGCGCAGTTGATGATCCCGTCGATCGTGCCGTGCCGTTCCGTCACGGCCGCCGGCAACGCTTCAACGGCCTCGCGGTCCATGATGTTGACGACATGCGTCGAGAGCCGAGCGCCCGCGGCAGCGAGGCTCGCCGTCTCGTCGAGCGTCGTTGGGTTCACGTCCACGGCGGCCAGGGCCGCTCCCCGGCGCAGCGCCTCCAGCACGACCTCGCGCCCGATGCCGCTGCCTGCCCCAGTCACGACGACCACCTTGTCGGCGAGCTTCATGGCACCGCCATGGTAACGAGCCGCGCGGTTGACCGACGGCGATAGACTGACCGAGGCGAATCCCGCGCCCAACCTCGGCTCCGGCGCTCACGCCGCCGGCATCGGTGAGGCAAAGGGGGCACAGTCCCCGGGAAGTGACGGCACCTCTTCGCGGTGGCGCGACGAGGGAGCGTGAGTCCTTCGTCGGCCGCATGACGAAGGAGCGTGCACATGACGACCCAGAAGCAGCTCAAGCGCCGCGTCCGCGAGCGCATGTCGAAGACGGGGGAGCGCTACACCGCCGCGCGCCGGCAGGTGGTCGCGAGTCGCGACCGGCTCGACACGGCACACGAGCAGCTGGCGAGCGCGAAAGAGCTCGCATCGGACGAACGGCTCGTCGCCGCGACGGGGCGCGACTGGGACGCGTGGTTGACCATCCTCGACCGATGGGGCGCCGGCGACCAGAAGCACGGCGCCATCGCCGCACACCTGGTCGCCGAGCACGGCGTGCCGGGCTGGTGGGCGCAGGCGCTCACCGTCGGGTACGAGCGCGCCCGCGGGCTGCGCGCCAAGCACCAGCAGTCCGACGGGTTCACGGTCTACGTATCGAAGACGTTCCCGGTGCCGCTCGACGTCCTGTTCGACGCCTTCACCGATGGGCGAACGCGGCGTCGCTGGCTGACCGACGGCGACATGACCAAACGCAATGCACAGTCCGGCAAGGTCGCCCGGTTCGCATGGGATGGCGATGGCACCCGAGTCGAGGTCACCTTCGAGGAGAAGGGCGCGGCGAAGTCCACCGCTCACGTCGCGCATTCCCGGCTGCCCGATGCCGAAGCCGGGCAGGCGGCAAAGGCTGCCTGGAAAGGCCGCCTGACAGCCCTGGCCGCGCGCCTGGATGCAGACCGATGACCACGCAGGACGGGCGGATGGCTCGCCCCGGGCTCATTGCCGTCTGCGGCGCGACGGGACGCCAGGGAGGCGCCGTGGCGAGGCACCTGCTGGCGGCTGGATGGCAGGTGCGCGGATTGACGCGATCCTCACAGTCGGAAAAGGCGAGCTCGCTCGCAGCAACCGGGGCGGAGGTCGTCGAGGCCGACATGGCCCGCCGGTCCAGCCTCGATTCCGCATTCGCCGGCGCGTACGGCGTGTACAGCGTGCAGAACGGGATGCTCTCCGGCTTCGGCGCCGAAGTGAACCAGGGGATCAACGTGGCGGATGCGGCGCAGGCGGCCGGCGTGCAGCACCTGGTGTACGGCTCCGCCGGCATCGGATCGCGAACAGGGATCCCCTCGTGGGACGCCAAGGTCGCCGTCACCGAGCACATGCGGCGCCTGGGTTTGCCACTGACGGTCTTCCGGCCCGAGGCCTTCATGGAGCTCATGACCGACGGGGCGTACTACCCCGCGGTTGCCGTCTGGCACGTCATGCCCGCCCTGATGGGCCGAGGGCGGACTGTCCCATGGCTCGCGGTGGACGATCTGGGCGAGATCGTGGCGCGGGCCTTCGCCGAGCCGGAGCGCTATGTCGGCGCTGACATCCCGCTCGCCGGCGACCTGAAATCGATCGACGAGTGCCGCGCCATCTGGACGGAGGTTCGAGGGCGGAAGCCGCGCTCGTTCCCCATGCCGGCGTGGCTCTTCGGGCGCATCGCCGGGAACGCCGGGAAGGATCTTCCGCTGATGTGGCGCTGGCTGCGCACCGGAACGGTTCCGGAAGACACCGGCCCGACGCATGCGATCTACCCGGAGGCACGCACGGTGCGCAGCTGGCTCGAGGGGCTGCCTCCGCCTAGCTGACCTCGACCGTGCCGAACTCGGGGCGCCCGACGGGTCGATAGACCGAGATGCTCACGCCGGAGGGTGTCGTCCGCGACTCCTCGAGCGCCAGGCCGGTCGCGAGGCCGCTCTCCGGGAAGAGGCGTCGTCCCGCGCCCACGATGACGGGGAAGACCAGCAGGTTGAGCCGGTCCACGAGCTCGTGCTCGAGCAGGTAGCGCACGAGCTCGCCGCTGCCGTGGACCTGCAGCTCGCGCCCTTCCTGCTGCTTGAGGACGCGAACCGCGTCGGCGACATCGCCCTCGATCACCGTCGTGTTGGCCCAACCCGGGTTCTGCAGCGTGGTCGAAGCAACGTGTTTCGGCAACGTGTTGAGCTTGTTCGCCGTGTCGTCGTCCGGGTCGGTGGCATTCGGCCACGAAGCGGCGAAGATGTCGTAGGTGCGCCTGCCGAGGAGGAACGCGTCGACCCGCTCGAAGACATCGGTCATGAACTCGCCGGTGGCCTCGTCGAAGTGCGGGACGAGCCAGCCGCCGCGGTCGAAGCCGTTGCTGCGATCCTCCTCCGGGCCCCCGGGGCCCTGGTAGACCCCGTCGACGGAGAGGAACATCGTTGAAGTGAGCTGCATCGGTCAGCCCGCCTCCAGCACTTCGCGCAGCCGAGCCGCGAACGCATCCGGCTCGCCACCCCAGCCGTACTCGCCCCCCAGGAATCCGCCGTGGTGGCTCGGGAAGATCGCCGGCTGCTGCCCCAGCCGTTCAGCGACCGCATGCCCGCCTCGGTTCGCCATCTCGCCCTCTGACTCGCTCCCGGCAGCCGCGACGATCCGCGTCGGTGCGCGTCGGAGCGCCTCGAAGTCGGGCTCGTAGTGCGTCGTGCCGATGATGTTCTGCGCGAGCATGACGTCCGTGCGGCTGCCGTCGTCCTCGGCGGGCATCCCGAATGCCGAAGGGTCCGGCGCGGGCTGCTCGCCGATGTCGTCCGGGAACGGCCCCCGGTGACCGGTGATCGCCATGAAATGGGCCATCCCGGCTCCGAAGCCGCCAGCCTGGTACGAACGCTGGATGGCGCGGACCGCCGCCTTGGCGTTCTCCGCGTCCGGCAGGATCGTGGCGAGCGGTGGCTCGTGCGCCACGAGCGTCCGCACGTCGCCTGGATGGGCGGTGACGAGCGCCAGGGCGTTGACCGCGCCGCCGCTGCTGGCGAAGAGGTCGACCGGGGCACCCACCGCGTCGATGATCCGATGGAGGTCGTCGGCGTGCATCTCGGGGCTCGACGGCGAAGAGGGATCGTCCTTGGTGCTGCGCTCCGCTCCGCGCGGGTCATAGGTGATGATCGTCCGGTCGGGGAAATGGGACGCGAGTGTTGCGAAGCCGGAGGCGCCCATCGGTGACCCGATGAGAACGAGCGGGATATCGGTCCCGGTGCCGGGGCGGACGTCGTAGGTCAGGGTGGCGCCCGGCGCGGTGATCGTCCGTGTCGTCGCTGCGGTCAGGGTCATCGTCAGTCTCCTGTGAAGTCAGTCTTGGTCGATGCGCTATGGAGACCGCGCGTGCGCGGCATCCTCATCGGTCAGAACGCGGCCGTCAGGTCCTCGGCCAGGATGGCGTCGATCTGGCCGAGCGCCTCGGTCATGCCCAGCTCCTGGCCCATGGCGAGAAGCTGCTCCATCGCTTCGGTGCTCGGGAAGCGGTTCTCGATCGACATGCGGGTACGTCCGTCGCCGGACTCCTCGATCGTGACCTCGAACTCGCCAGTTGGCATCTCGTCGCTCGGGGTGCCGTCCTCGTTCGCAAAGCCGTCACGCACGAGGAGCCGATGCGGCGCATCGGTCTCGAGCACGTCCCAGTAGCCGCGCGGCTGGTCGCCCTCGGGGGTGGTCATGTGGTATTCGACGCGGCTGCCCGGCGCGAGGTCATGGCGGGTGAAGGTGGCGGGGTAGTTCGGCGGGCCCCACCAGCGCTCGAGCTGGCGCGGATCGGC
>DAINOY010000150.1:2285-4991 GCA_036743735.1 Chloroflexota bacterium | reverse complement strand
TGGATCCGTACCGCTCGCACCGGGCCGAAGGCCGGCACGTTCAGGGCACCGACCGCCGCGGCGGCAAGATCGCGTCCGTTCGGGGTGGCCGGTGCCAGGAGGACGAGTGGCGGCTGCGCCTGGAGCGCTCCGACCAGCTGCGGCGCGACGCCGATCACCGGGCCGGCGGCGTCGGACAGCACCAGGGCCTTCGCCGCGCCGGCACCGCCGAGGGCCGCGGCGCCATTCGCGGCACCGTCGCCGTAGGCGAGGGCGACCGCCGATCCGCCGCTCTGCCCTGCGAGCTCACGGGCGCCGGCGGCGAGCTCCAGCGCAGCGCGGGTCGGTGCTCCGTCGGCGAACTCCGCGAGGAACGCAATGTCGTTGCTCATCAGATCAGCTTCCTCGCCACGAGCCACTCGGCGACCTGCGTGGCCGCCTCGTCGGCACTCACATTCTCGATCCGCTGCGTTGGTGGCTTCGGCTCCGGTGGCCGCGCCTCCGTGACGCGGGTCAGCGCCCCGCCCTTCAGCTCATCTGCCGAGAGTCCCAGGTCAGCGAGCGACCAGGTCTCGAGCGGCTTGCGTTTCGCTGCCATGATCCCCTTCAGGCTCGCGTAGCGCGGCTCACCGACCTGGTCGGTGACCGACGCGACCAGCGGCGGCTTCGCGCCCAGGATGTCGAAGCCGGTCGCCGTCAGGCGGCGAATGCGCACGTCACCGTCGACGATCGTCAGCTCCGACCCGTAGCTGAGCAAGGGCAGGCGGCGCATGGCGGCCACGGCGCCCGGGACGAGCGAACCGCGCGCATCGTCGCTGGCCATGCCGAAGAGCGCGACATCGGGCGCCAGCCTGTCGAGCGCCGCGGCCAGCACCCGGGCGGTGGCCCACGTGTCGGCCCCGGACAGGGCCGGGTCCGAGACGAGCACCGCCGAATCGCCGCCCATCGCCAGCGCGCGACGCAACGCCTCGCTGGCGGGGTCGGGACCCATCGACAGGTAGACCACCTCGTCGACGCTGCCGGCATCGGCCAGGCGCAGGGCCTGCTCGATGGCGTACTCGTCGAGCGGATTGATCACCGACTCACTCGCGGCGCGGTCGAGGCGCAGGTCATCGGTATACCGCTTCTCGGCGGTCGTGGCCGGCACCTGCTTGATCGAGACGACGAACTTCATGCTGCTTTGCGGTTGCTCCCTTGGTGGCCTGGAGGCTCAGCTCGGACCGATGCCGGAGCGCTTCAAGAGCTCGCGGCTGACGATCAATCGCTGGACCTGTTGTGTTCCCTCGTAGAGCTGCGTGATCTTCGCGTCACGCATCATGCGCTCCACTGGATATTCGCTGATATAGCCGTACCCGCCCATGACCTGGACGGCATCAGTCGTGACCTGCATCGCCGTGTCGCCGGCAATGAGCTTCGCGGCACTCGACCAATAGGCATAGTCGGACGCCTTCGCGTCGACGCGCGCTGCGGCGGCGTAGGTCAGCTGGCGAGCGGCCTCGGTCCGACTCGCCATGTCGGCGAGCATGAAGGCGATCGCCTGGTGGTCGATGACCCGCTTCCCGAACTGCTGCCGCTCGGCGCCATAGCGCACCGCGGCGTCGATGGCTCCCTGCGCGATGCCGATCGCCTGGGCCGCGATCCCGAGCCGGCTCACGTCGAGCGTGTTCATGGCGATCTTAAACCCGTCACCCTCGGCGCCCAGGCGGTTCGCCGCCGGGACGCGAACGTCGTCGAAGGTGAGCTCGGCGGTCGGCGAGCCGCGGATCCCCATCTTGTGCTCGAGACGCGGCGCGGCGAATCCCGGCGTGTCGGTCTCGACGATGAAGGCGCTCATTCCCTTTCGTCCGCCGGCATCCGGATCGGTCAGGCCGAAGACGGTGAGGACGTTGGCGACACTGCCGTGGGTGATGAAGCGCTTGCTGCCGGTGAGCCGATACTCGTCCCCGTCTCGCACGGCGCGCATGCGGTTCGCCGCCACGTCGCTGCCGGCCGCGGCTTCGGTCAGGGCGAAGGCGATGAGCCACTCCCCGCTGGCCAGCTTCGGGAACCAGCGCTCCTTCTGCTCGTCGCTGCCCGCGAGGACGATCGGCAGGGAGCCGAGCTTCTGCACGATCGGGATGAGGCTCGTCGTGGCGTCCGCCCGTGCGACCTCCTCGATGACGATCGCCTGGCCGATGCCATCCAGCTCCGTCCCCCCGAACCGCTCTTCGCACCACGTGCCGAGCAGGTCCTGCTGCGCAAGGAGCTCCTTGAGGTCCCACGGGAACTCTGCTTTCGCATCGACCTCGGCGGCGCGCGGCGCGATGCGCTCGTCGGCGAGCTCGCGGACGACGGCGCGCAGCTCATCGTGGTCAGCGGTCAGGAGGTAAGTCACGCGGCATCCTTTCGCCGGGGTGCGTCGGCGGGGTCTCGGGCCGTTTGAGTCTAGCCGATCGCCGTGGCGGGCCGTGCCTCTCCGTCGGCTGTGGGTGCTCCTGCGGCTGCGTTGGCGCCGCGCGGGGCAGGGGCCGGCTGGCGTTCGGTCCTCGCGTCAGCGAGTTGTCATCCGTCCGTTCTGGCGACGTTAGGCGAGCCGGATGCCAGCGAATCGGCTCTATGGCGTCGCCGCCATGCTCAGCTGAGCGTGATTCGGCGGCCCGATCGGCGCCGATCGTTGCCTACGGTCGGCAGGACGGACAGATGACGACAACGGGGCGCCTCACCGGCCGTAGCGTCGCCAGGACGGAC
>DAINOY010000150.1:0-2185 GCA_036743735.1 Chloroflexota bacterium | reverse complement strand
CGGACAGATGACGACAACGGGGCGCCTCACCGGCCGTAGCGTCGCCAGGACGGACAGATGACGACAACGGGGCGCCAACTCGGCCGTCGCGGGGCTCGCGCAGCCTGGGCGCGCTCGAAGCGAGCGGCGAAGGAAGGAGCGCCACGCGGTCTGAGGCGGCTGGCGCTCGGTGGCTTCCTCGCGGGCGGTCCGCCGTGGCCGATACGGGACACATGTCATCGCAGATGAGCACGATGGCGGCATCGACGCGCGAGAGAGGCCGAATTGGGCCGCTGTGGGTGCCGAATGCTCACCGGATGACGCATTTGTCGGGTTGACGGCCCACCGTGCCCGCATAAGGCCTCACCGGGTAGGGAATCTGTCGGGTTGGGCCGGTCGGCGTGCGACCGCGCGGCTCAGGCGGCAGCACCGCGCGGCTCAGGCGAGCGGGCCCTGGACCTCGACCTGGTCGCCGGAGATGCGAGCGCGGTAGGCCGGTTGACGCGTGCCGGCCGGGCCGTGGAGCACGGCGCCGTCGCGCAGCCGGAACGTGGAGAAATGCCACGGGCAGGTGATCGTGTCGCCCTTCAGCTCGCCCTCGGAGAGCGGGCCGCCGGCGTGCGAGCAGGTCTCGCGCAGTGCATGGACGACGTCGCCGCGCCGGACGAGGACCAGGGCGGTGGCGCCGAGCATCGCCTTCGTGGGCGTGGCGTCGGGCAGCGAGGCGGCCGGAAGGACCGCGGTGAAGTCCTTGGCGCGCTTGCCGCGGCTGAACGCGTTGTGGTTGACCATGTAGCCGTACTTGAAGACGACGTGGCCGCCGATGTACGCGCCCACGCTGACGACGAGGTAGCTGATCAGTAGCAGCCAGAAGCCCGCGTCGTGGCTGTCCGCCAGCCGTAGCCAGAGCGAGATCCCAAACCCGAGCGTGGCCACGATGTTGATCAGCCCGTGAACGCCGGCGATGTCGCGCTCCGCGCTGTCAGGCGCGGTGTCTTTGTAGTCCGTGAGGCCGGACAGGATGGCCGCCAGCGCGGAGAGGAATGCCAGGCCGATGACCCACGTCGCGGCGATCTCCAGGTCGGTGACGCCGAAGATGACGCGCAGGAGATCGAGCAGCAGCGCCGCGGTCGAGGCGCCGACCACGACGTCGACGAGAACGGCATGCAGCGAGTGGCCCAACCATGAGCCGTTGAGGAGATCCTGGAGCAGCTTGCCCGGAGCGCCGAGGGCGCGGTACACGCCGTCGGTCGCCGAGGCGATCCCATTCGAGAGGCCGCGCAGCGGGCGGGCCAGCCGCTCCAGCACCGGTCAGCCCCTCAGCTCTCGCGCGAACGCTCGAAACGTGTCCACGTGGCGATCGATCTCTGCCTCGCTGTGCTGGACCGATAGCGTCCACTGGTCGTCCGGCCCCGGCGGAAGCAGGATACCCCTGTTGGCCAGGTAGAAGAAGAACGCGGTCCACAGCTCGGCGTCGAGGCCGATGAAGTCGCGGTAATTCGTCACCCGCCCCGGCGTGAACATCACGCATCCCTTCGGACCGACGTTGATGGCGTAGCCGGGTAGCTCGTACTCGTCGAGCACTGCCTGGCAGCCATCGGTCAGGCGATCCGCCAGCCGGTGCAGCGGCGGATAGGCGTCGCGGGTCAGGATCCCGGTCAGCGTGACGACGCCGGCAGCCATCGAGAGCGGGTTGCCGTTGAATGTGCCCAGGTGCGCGACCCGCGTGGCGCCGCCCGGGATGGTGGTCCGATCGATCCCCGTGCCGGTGCCGTCGGTCTCCGGCAGGCGCTCGATGCTGCGCATCACGTCGGCATGGCCACCGAAGGCGCCGATCGGGATCCCGCCACCGATCGACTTGGCCAGGCAGAAGAGATCGGGCTGGACACCGAAGTGCTCGGTCGCGCCGCCGTACGCGATGACGACGCCGGTCTTCACCTCGTCGAAGATCAGCACGATGCCGTGCTCGGTGGCGAGCTCGCGGAGCCGCTCGAGGAACCCGGGGAGCGGCGGAACGACGCCGATGTTGAACTGGACCGGCTCGACGATGATCGCCGCGATCTCGCCGCGGTGACGCTCGAGGATGGCGGCCAGCACCTCCGGCTGGTCCGGATAGGGATCGTCCGCGCCGCATACGCCGAGCACCGGAACGTCGAGCGTCTTGAACTGCGGCTTGGCCATCAGCCAATAGGAAATACGATCCGAT
>DAINOY010000149.1:0-4995 GCA_036743735.1 Chloroflexota bacterium | reverse complement strand
TGCTGACGACGCTGGCCATGGCTCGGTCGACCTCGTCACCGCGCCGCAGCTCGTCGATGAGCGCAGGGACCTGGTCGCGGACGGGTCCCTGGTCCAGGACCTCGACCAGCGTCGGGATCAGCCTGCGCCGCTCCGGCCCCTCGGGCAGGAGCGCGTAGGCCCGCGACAGCAGCCCACACGCTGCGTGGTGATTGCCGTGCTCGAAGGCAGCATGACCGGCTGCGGAGAGGCGATGAGCGGCGCGGCCGGCGATCTCCGCCTGCCGTGGATGGTCCGGATCGAGCTCGGCGAGAAACGTCGCGGCACGCTCCAGGTGGTAGCCGACGAGCTCGTCCTGCTCCAGCAGCTCCCCGTAGGCGTCCAGCCATTCGGCGAACCGCTCGTGCAGGTCCGCGCGAACGGCTTTTGGCAGTGAGTCGTAGGCCGTGTCTCGGATGAGGAGATGACGAAAGCGGAACGCATCTTCCCCGGGGATCTCGGATCGGTCCGGCCGCACGAGCTCCTTGCGCACCAGTGCCAGGAGCTGGCCACCGACCTCCTCCCGATCCCGCGGCGACACGAGTGCCGCGACGGCGCCGCGGTGGAAGACCTTGCCCTCCACCGAGCCACGCTCGATCACGCTGCGCTCCGCCTCGTTCAGGGTATCGAGGCGAGCCTGGAGCAGCGCCTGGATCGTCGGCGGCACCTGCACGACGCCGTCGGCCTCGCGGGCGAGGGCGGCCATCTCCTCGAGGAAGAGCGGATTGCCCTCGGCAATGGCCAGGATGCGCGCCCGCGTGTCCGCGTCCAGCGCGATCCCGTCGAGCAGCCCGTCGGCGAGCGCCACAGCCTCCGCCTCGCCGAGCGGCTCGAGCAGGATCGAGGTCGCGTTGAGCTTCCCGCCGCCCCAACCGGGACGCGCGTCGAGCAGCTCCGGCCGCGCGATGCAGAGCAGGAAGATGGGCGCCTCGCGCGACCAGTCGGCGATGTGCTCCACGAGGTCGAGCATCGGTCCTTCCGCCCACTGCAGGTCGTCGAGGACGAGGACGAGCGGCCGCTCCTCCGCGGCCGCCTCGAAGAGCGCTCGGGTGGCCAGCTGCGTATCTGCCGGCGAGCTGCGGATGGCTGCCTCCGGCTCCAGGCCCAGCTGGATGAGGATCTCGACGAGCGGCCAGTACGTGATGCCTTCTCCGTACGAAAGCGCACGGCCGCGCGCCACGGTCGCAGTCTCGCCGACGCCGGACAGGAATTCGGCAACCAGCCTGGACTTGCCCACGCCGGCCGGACCGATGAGCGTGAAGAGCCGGCACGTCCTCGACTCGACCGCATCGGTGAAGTCCGCCTCCAGGCGCTCGCGCTCGCGGTGCCGCCCGACCATTGGCCTGTCCAAGCGGCGCGCCACACCGGCCGCGGTCGTGTCGAGGCTGATCAGCCGATGGGCCGCAACCTCGCCCGGCTTGCCCTTCATCGCCAGCTGCATGGCTTCGGTCGTCACGGCGTCCCGAACCAGGCTGAGCGTCGCCTGGCCCAGCAGGATCTCGCCTGCCCCGGCTGCCTGCTCGAGGCGCGCCGCCACGTTCACCGCGTCGCCTGTCACGAGGGTGTCGCCCTCGCCGGCCACGACGTCGCCGGTGTTCACGCCGATCCGCGCCTCGAGTCCCAGGCCGTGGACCGTGTCGCGCAGCTCGACGGCGGCGCGCACCGCGCGCAGCGCGTCATTCTCGGTCGCCACGGGGATGCCGAAGACGGCCATGACGGCGTCGCCGACGAACTTCTCGACCGTGCCACCGTGGCGCTCGAGGACGCCGCGCGCCGTCTCGTAGTAGCGGCGCATCATCGCGCGCAGCGCTTCGGGATCGGTCCGATCGCCGATCGCGGTGGAACCGGTCAGGTCGCAGAAGAGGACCGTGACGACCTTGCGCACCTCGCGCGTGGCCTGGCCGCCGGGAAGCGCGGCGCCGCACGCCGGGCAGAAGCCGAAATCGTCGGGGCTCTCGCGCCCACAGGTTGCGCAGACCGCCACGGCCCCGAGTCTATGCCGACATGCAAGCGCGTCACCCATGTGCTCGGGGATCTGGAGCAAGGATGCAGATCCATGTGGTCGGCCCCGCCACGTGGCGGAGGCCGTGGCTTGTCGCCTGCGACGGGCGTCGATTCAACTGGGCGCATCAACGCGCGCGGATCAGTGCTGCTCCGCGTCGCCTGAACCGCCCAGCTGTATCAGAGCGCGCGGCTGGCCTCGGCACCGCGCGATCTGCGTCACCCAGTTGAATCAAGGCGGCGCGGAAGCGGTTGGTCCGGGATTGACGCGGGAGGCGCGCAGTGCGCCGGTGAGTGGCGTCAGGCGGCCCGGGTGCGCCGCTACATCCTGAGCCGACGGCTCGGCTACGTTCCCAGCGGCTCGAAGCGTGCGCTGAAGTGCCGCAGCGCCGCCGGTGCCTCCACGATCCGCATTCCCCGGAGCTCCGCCGCCCGCTCGGCTACCCAGCGCACGACCTCGATGACGTAGTCGACGTGCGACTGGGTGTAGACCCGCCGCGGGATTGCGAGCCGCACCAGCTCCATCTGCGCCGCCGTCTCCGAGCCATCAGGGTGCAGGCCGAACATCACCGTCCCGATCTCGCAGCCGCGGATCCCGCCTTCCCGGTAGAGCGCGCAGGCGAGCGCCTGCCCCGGATACTCGAGCGGCGGGATGTGCGGCAGCAGCGCGGCGGCATCCAGGTACACCGCATGCCCGCCGATCGGCCGCACGCACGGCACACCTGCCTCCACGAGCGCCTCGCCCAGGTAGGCGGTCGACCGGATCCGATAGCGCAGGTAGTCCTCGTCGACGACCTCGCGCAGGCCCTGGGCCATCGCCTCGAGGTCGCGTCCGGCGAGGCCCCCATACGTGACGAAGCCTTCGGTCAGGATGAGGACGTTGCGGCATTGCTCCGCCCATCGGTCGTCGTTCAGCGCCAGCCAGCCGCCGATATTGGCGAGCGCGTCCTTCTTGCCGCTCATCGTCATCCCATCGGCCAGTGACGCCATCTCCCGGACGATCTGCGGAATCGGGACGTCGGCATAGCCGTCCTCTCGCTGCCGGATGAACCACGCGTTCTCCGCGAACCGGCAGGCGTCCAGGAAGAGCGGCAGTCTGTATCGGTCACACACCTCGCGCACGGCGCGCAGGTTCGCGAGGCTGACCGGCTGGCCTCCGCCAGAGTTGTTCGTGACCGTGACGAACACGACCGGTACGCGTTCAGGACCGACCCGTCCGATCAGCTCCTCGAGCGCCCCGACGTCCATGTTGCCCTTGAACGGGTGGATGACCGATGGCTCGCGTCCTTCGGGAATGACCAGGTCGACCGCTTCCGCGCCGGTGAACTCGACATTCGCGCGCGTCGTGTCGAAATGCGTGTTGCTCGGGATGACCCTGTCGCCGCCGCCGATGACCGAGAAGAGGATCTTCTCGGCCGCTCGACCCTGGTGGGTGGGGATCACGTGGCGGAACGGAAAGAGGTCCGTGACCGCCTCGAGGAAGCGATACCACGACGGGGACCCGGCGTAGCTCTCGTCGCCGCGCTGGATGCCGGCCCATTGTTCGGCGCTCATGGCGCCGGTGCCGCTGTCGGTCAGCAGGTCGATCAGCACGTCGTCGGCGTGGACGTTGAACAGGTTGTAGCCAGCCTCGCGGAGCTTCGCGTCGCGCTCTTCCACGCTCGTCAGCCGCACCGGCTCGACGCTCTTGATGCGGAAGGGCTCGATGATCGTGTGGAAGCGGTCCATCGAGCGGATGGTACCCCCGACCATGACGGTCCTATTGCGCCGGCTGGGCATCATGGGCCGATGCTGACCCGCCTTCGCGTCTGGCTCGGCTGGCTCGCCTACCGCGTCGATCGTGGACTCCGCCGCGCGGCCGGACCGTTGCGCGGCCCGGATCAGCGGCTCTGGATCCTCGTGGCGCTCCTCCTGGGGCTCGCCGTCGTACCGTTCGTCATCGAGCTCAGCGCGCCGCAGCCCAGGGAGGTCTCGGTGGACCAGATCCGCAGCGGCGAGGTCGCGCTGGGCGCATGGATTCGGCTCGACGGCGACGTGCTCGCCCTGCCGGTGGTCGATGATGTCGTGCCGCCGGACCACTGGACGCTCCAGCACGGCAGCGATCCGGCCGACTCGATCGTGCTGCGCGCCTCGGCTGACACCGAGGTCGGCGGCGGCGAGCAGATGGTCACCGGCATCCTCGAGGAGAGTGAGCTGGCGGCCGATGCAGGGCTGAGCTCCGTCCCGAATCGCATCGTGGCGCTCGACCCGGTGGCCTCGCCGCGGCGCATCCCGAACCCGCTCCTGTGGGGCGTGCCCGTCCTGCTGGCCCTGGCCCTGGCCGCCGGGTCGCGGATCGGCTACCCGATCTTCGATCCGGGGGGTGAGCTGAACGTCATCGCGCAGCCGCTGATGACGAACGAGAGCCTGGGCACGCGGGTCATCGGCCGCATCGGTGAGCGCTGGTTCAACATCGGCGACCGGCAGGCGGCGGCGGTGAGCGTCGTGGAGCCACCGACCGGGCGGCGCGTCCTCCTCTCGCTGATCGAGCGTGCCGGGCGCGGCGCACCGCACGTCCTGGGAGAGCCGAGCGTGGAGGGCAGCGTCGGGTATGTCCACAGCCGTGACGGCTCGCTGCCCGCGATCCTCGTCGTGCGCCGCGAGCTCGAGGTGATCCTGCTCTTCGACCGCACCGCGGATCGAGATCGCCTCGGCGCCATGATGCCGCGGAGCTAGTTCCAGGCCAGCTGCGCCCGCCGCTGCCAGTAGTCGGCGGGCCGCTCGGCCAGATCGGCGAGCGCCGCGCGTGCCTCGTCGTCCAGCTCGACAGCGATCGCGGTGACATTCGACCGCACCTGGTCGATCGTCGCGGCGCCCGAGAGCACGACATCCGCCCACGGCTGTGCCAGGGCGCAGGCGATCGCGAGCGCATCGACGCCACAGCCCAATCGATCCGCGTGCGGTCGCAGCCTCGACACGGCATCGCCGCGCACAAGT
>DAINOY010000148.1:0-5038 GCA_036743735.1 Chloroflexota bacterium | reverse complement strand
TCGGAGCGCATGAAACGGCTCGCGCGCAACCCCATCGGTCCGCTCCGGCGCCGGTTGGTGAAGGGCGGCCTCGCTGAGCTGCGCTGGCAGGCGAACGCCATCGGCCTGTCGAAGGCACTCTCGGACGCGCTCGCGGGCGAGGCGTCGCCGCCTGAGGTCTACGCGCTGGACGCGCTCGACTACGCGGTCACCGAGCCGCTCGTCGCCGCCGGACGTCTCCGACCGGTTCCGGGCGGGCTTCTCTGGCTGGCGGACCGATGGAACGCCCTTCCCCCGGCAGAGATGCCGTCAGCCGAGACCACCGAGCTGCCGGCTGCGGCGGAGCCGGCCACGCCGATCGCCTGATCGCCGACCGGACGACGCTCAGGCTTCGCGCTCGAGGATCGCCGTCGCGATCCGATCGCTGACGATCGGCCAGTCGTAGACCCGCTCCGCGACGTCCCTGGCCACGGCCCCGATCCGCTTGGCCTCCGCTTCGTCGCTCAGCAGAGAACCGATGGCGGTCGCGATGTCATCGGCCGTGTCGCCGGACGCCGCGATGCCCACGCCGTGACGCTCGACAAGACGCTGGGTCTCGGTCCGAGGCGTGATCACCAGCGGGCGCCCCGCGGCGAAGGCATCGAAGATCTTGACCGGCAGCGTCGCGTCCCAGTACGGGTGAGCCGGGTGCGGGATGCACATGACTGTCGCCTGGCGCAGGGCGTGGCTCAGATCATCCCTGCCTACGGCGCCGATCTCGATCCAGCGATCGCGCCGCACGCTCTCCGTCAGCTCCTTGAGGTATGCCCCGCTCGGCCCGCCGGTGGCAACCAGCCACAGCAGCAGGCGCAGCTCCGGGATCTCGCTGTGAATCTGTCGAGCCGCGTCGATGAGCGCCTCGATGCCGCGGGCCGGCGCAGCGCCCGAGATGAACCCGATCGCCGGGTCGTCCGGCCACATGCCCGGCCGGATCCGCTCCGCATCGGTCCCGTTCTCGCCGGCGATCACCTTCTCCGGCGGCAGGCCCGCGAGCTCGCCGAGCGCGAGCGTTGGCATGACCTGCCATCGGAAAGCGCGGATGTTCTCGTCGCGGCGCCTGCGGAGCGCCTCGGCGCGCGCCGGGTCGAGCGGCAGGCCAATGGCATCGTGGTGCGGGATCGGGTCGTCGTAGATCGCCACCGCCACCGGCTCGGAACGCTCTTCGACGAGGGCGAGGACCTCGAGGTCGAGCATCTCACCGGACACGAGCTTGGGTCGGCGAACGAGGCTGCGCAGGATCGGAAGCCTCGGACGTGCATCGAGCGACGGGTCGACCGCCTCCACCGACCAGCCGGACACGATCTGGCCCCCGGTACGCTGCGCAAGCGCACGGAAGATGTGCCGTCGTCGTCGCTCGCCGCCCCATCGCTCACGCGACGTCTCCAGGATCGCCAGCCAGCGGCGCTCGCGCGCTCTCGGCCACCCCAGCCTCACGGGCGCAGCGGCGTGCCGCAGGCGTTCGGGACGTCGTGCAGGGGATCTGGGCGGTCCTGGGCGGGCATCGGCGCCAAGGATAGCAACCGCATGCCGGCTATCGGGCCGGTGCCTGGAGGTCAGGCGGCGAGTCGTCCCTCGCGCTCCAGGATCTCCGACGCGAGCCGGTCACCGACGACGTTCCAGTCGTAGACTTCGACCGCGGCACGTCGCGCATTGGCGCCGAGCTTCCGCGCCAGCGTTTCGTCCTCGATCAGCCGGCGCAGCGTCACGGCCAGGTCCTCGACGGAGTCGCCGGCGGTGACGAGACCCGCCTCGTGGCGCTCGACGATGGTGCGTCCCTCGAGCCGCGGCGTCACGGCCAGCGGCCGTCCGGCGGCCATCGAGTCCAGGAGCTTCACTGGAAGAGCGACGTCGTAATACTCCCCCGGTGGGTGCGGGATCGTCAGCACCGTCGCCTGGCGCAGCGCGAACGGCAGATCCTCGTACAGCACGGTCGAGATCTCGATCCAGCGCTCCTTCATCACCTCGCGCTCCAGGCGACGCAGATACGCCTCGCTCTCGTCGCCGGTGGCCGCCAGCCACAGCAGCAGGCGCAGCTCCGGAGTCGTCTCGTGGATCATCCGGGCGGCGGCGATCAGCGCCTCGATGCCACGGCCGGGCGCCGCCCCCGACACCATGCCGATCGCCGGATCCTCCGGCCATGCGCCGGGCTGGATGTGCTGGACGTCGGTACCGTTGCCCGCCACGATGACGCGGCTCATGTCGAGGCCGATGTGCTCGGCGAACGATGCCGTCGGCACCACGTGCCAGCGAAATGCTGAGAGATTGGCCCGCTTCCGGCCCCGGAAGTACGCTTCTCGACCGGGCGGCAGGACGAGACCCAGATCCCGCGCCTGCGCGATCGGATCGTCGTACACGGCGACCGCCGCGGGATCCAGCACGCGGCTGGCCATGCGCAGGATGTCCGGACGCATCATCTCCGAGGTGGCGAGCCGCGGCCGCGACGACCGATTCAGGAGCGAGAGGGGTGTCGGCAGCAGCCGCAGCAGTCCGAACTCCTCCCGTAGCGGCATGAGCGACCAGCCTTCGACCACGGCGGCGTCAGTTCGTGCGGCCAGACGCCTGAAGATCTGCGCGCGGCGCAGATCGCCACCCCAGCGCTGCCGGCTCCCTTCGAGCATGACGAGCCACTGTGGCCGCATGCCACGCCGCGACTCCTCGGCGGGTAGAGGCGGGTGGGAGAGCTGCTGGGTCATCGGGCGCGAAGGATAGCAACGCGGCTGCCAAACCGTCAGTTCGCGCCCCTGTGGACGTCCCACCCTTCACCGCTGGCTCGCAGAGCGCCCGTGCACGGAAGCACTCAGTCCCGCGAGGATCTGCTCGCTGAGCGAGCCGCGTCAGCGCACGACGGCCGGACGCGACCTGATCTTGGCACGCCGAAGGCGCCGGTCCCTCAGTACGCGCCTCGTCCGCTGGCGACGGCCCCGAAGGTGCGCAGAGCAATCTTCGCGTCGAGCATGAAGCCGCGGCGCCGGATGTAGCTGAGCTCCAGGCGTAGTCGGTCGTCGAAGGTCCGATCCGAGCGTCCATTCACCTGCCACAGGCCGGTGATGCCGGGCCGTACGCTGAGGATCTCGACCGCCTCGTGGCGTCCGCGCAGCTCATCGGCGAAGTACGGACGCGGACCGATGAGACTCATCTCGCCGGCCAGGACGTTCACGAGCTGCGGCAGCTCGTCGATCGAGGTCCGGCGCAGGAACGAGCCGATGCGCGTGATCCGTGGATCGTCCTTGAGCTTCTTGTTGAGGACGTACTCCATGCGCCGTTCCTCGTCCACGCTCAGCAGCTCCTCGAGGTGCTTGTGCGCGCCGTTCCGCATCGTGCGGAATTTCAGGACGGTGATCGGCTGTCCGTACCGGCCCATGCGCTGGCATCGGTACAGGATCGGCAGGCCGGAATCCAGCCAGATGGCGAGGGCGGCGCCAAGCAGGATCGGCGAGAGGATGATGAGAAGAAGTGAGGCGAGACCGATGTCGGCAAGCCGCTTGCTGAAGTAGTAGAGGAGCTGTGCGAAGGAGGCACTCGCAGTCGCAGTTCGTCCTTGTTGCAGTTGCTCCAAAGGGCACCCTCCACCCTGGCCGGCTCGGGCACACTCGGACCCGCGGCCCTGATCGCGGTGCCCGCGCGATCGTGTCGAAGTATACGCAACCGTCAAGGCCACCGGCCTGAGCCGATCGTCCCGAACTTGTCTGGCATCTGGACGCTTTCGGTGGACGACGCCTGACGCAGACCGATGGCGAGGCCGCGCCCGCACAGCCGAGCGCGGCCTCGCTCAATTCATCAGACGCTTCCGCGCCGGAATCCGTTGCGGCTAGGTGCCGCGGATCTGGGCGATGACGACATCCGAGATGATCGTCGGTCCACCGAGGACGCGCACGAGACTGGAGTCCAGGCGGCTGAGCTCCGCCGCCACGCCGGCCGGCAGCGAGGGCTGGCGCGTCAGCAGCACGGGATCCCCGCCAGGGCCCGCGGCCAGCGCATCGGGGAAGTTCTGGCCGGTCGCCATCCACGCATGGTCGCCGCTCGAGGCATTGAAGAATGCCTGCGAGATCGCGATCGCCGTGCCGTAGCGGTCGGCGCCGCCGAGGCGCGTCACGGTGCCGGCGTACTGCTTGAGCTGGGTCTCGACCGACGTCGAAATGGCGCTGGTTCCACCCACGATGAAGATCTGGCTCGGATTGAGCCGATCGAGTTGGGCGGCGGTGGATGGCGGGATGACCTGGAACTGGACCAGCAGGATCGGGATGCCGACGTGCGAGGAGGCAGCCGCCCCTGCCAGCGCATCGGGGAAGTTCTGCCCGGTTGCCACCATGACCGCCGGCGCGGTGCCGGGGAAGGCATCGGCCACGGCCTGCGCCGCGGTGTCGTAGCGGTCGGCTCCCGCAAGACGGATGACGTTGCCGCTTCGGGCGAAGGCCTTCAGTGCGTCCTCGACGGCGGGCGTGACGACGTTCGGCCCGCCGAGCAGGTAGATCGTCTGCGGGTTGAGCCGCGTCAGCTCGGCCTGCGTATCGGGCGGGATCTCCGTGCCTTTCACGAGCAGCAGCGTGGCGCCGCGCTTGGCGGCCACGGGACCACCGGCCAACGCGTCGGGGAAGAGCGCGCCGGTCGCCACGTAGACCGCGTTGACGCCGCCACCGACGCTCGGCTTGATCGCCTGTGAGACATCGGCCGCGGTTCCATATCGGTCAGCTCCGAAGAGACGCGTGACCGTCGGGGTCGCCGCCGGGGTCGGCGTGGCGGTCGGAACCGGCGTCGGGGTGGGTGTTCCAGCGGGCGTCGGCGTGGCGGTCGGGACCGGCGTGGGCGTCGGCGTTGGCGTTGGCCCTGCAGCAGAGCACGAACCTTCCACGCGGACCTCGTAGATGCGCCCGTCGTTCTCGTTCACGTCATCCGCGTTGTCGACGCCGCGGTCGACGATGTAGGCGCTCGTTCCAGGACCGGTTGAGCAAGGCGCGATGGTCACGCCGCCCAACGAGTCGACCGCCGAGATCGTGCTGAGGTCGAACTCCTGGATGACGGC
>DAINOY010000147.1:0-5049 GCA_036743735.1 Chloroflexota bacterium | reverse complement strand
GTCATCGACCACGTCGAGGCGATCTGGGGCCCGGACATCGGCGGCCTCGCGATCCTCAACAATGTCCACGACGTGACCGTCCAGCATTCCATCCTCGGCGAGGGCCTGCTGCGCAGCCGCCATCCCGAGGCGCATGACGATGCCGATGGACACGGCCTCGGCACGAACATCGCGGGGCTCGGCGGAGGACGCCATCCCTCGCGGATCACCTACTTCCGCAACCTCATCACCACCAGCCAGGGCCGCAACCCTCGTGTCGAGGGCGCCGATGCGGTCGACCTGGTCAACAACGTGATCTACAACTTCGACGAGAGCCCCCAGGGCAATCCGCAGGGGCTCAACATGGTCAACAACATCCTGCGCTCCGGCCCGGCGCCGGCGGCCGCGGGCCTCAGCCAGCAGACCTGGCTGTGGCGCAGCGCGACGAGCGGCGATTTCCCGTCGCTCTTCTCCGGAGCGGTCTACCTGTCCGGGAACATCACCGATGGCTTCAATTCGGCCGGCATCGAGGCGCCTTCGAGCGTTCTCCTCTCCAAGCCGAAGACCGCGCTGTCGGTGACGCCCGAGTCCACGGCCGGGCTGCTCGACCGCGTCCTGGCCGAGGTCGGCCCGCGCCTGCCGACGGTCGATGCCGTCACCGCTCGGCTGCTCGACAACGTCCGCAACCGGACAGGCACGTACGTGAACGGCACGGGCGAGAAGGCACCCAACCCGTACTGGCCGTAGCGGACGCTCGGCACGGATGGACCGATGACCGGGGCGGCCGCAACGGCCGCCCCGGTCTTTCTTGTCGCCCGTTCATTGCACCGCTCTGGGGTCTGCCGCGACATCTGCGTGGCGCCCCGGTCGCCCCGTGATCGGGGGAGAGGCTCCCCCGCGTCACAGGCGGTCCTCGCGTCAGCACGTTGCCATCTGTCCGTCCTGGCGACGTTACGCGAGCCCGATGGCAGCGAACCGACTGAATTGCGTCGCGACCATGGTCAGTTGAGCGTGATTCGTCGGCCGATCGGCGGCGATCGTTGGCTACGGTCGCCAGGACGGACAGATGACGACAAGTGGGCGCCGCAGCGCCCGGAGCGTCGCCAGGCCGGACAGTTTCATTCCCAGGTGACTGAGACGGCCGGCAACCCGGAGCTGCCGGCCGAACGATTCACCAGGTGAATGGCAGCGGCGCACCCATCAATCGTCGCCTGCCACCACGCGCAGGACGACGAAGCGCGCCGCCAGGCCGGCGAGGAGGGTCGAGACGACGTACGGCAGAAACGTGGGGCCCCAGCCGAGCAGCGTTTGGACGCCGCCGGCGGCACTCGCCATTGCCGGCCAGGCCACGAGGATGCCGATCGCCGTCGCCAGGATGAGCGACCGCCGTGCGGCCAGCAGTGCGGCCGCTCCACCGGCCACCGCGCCGAGCCACAGGCCCGCGGCGATGGCCAGGAAGAGCGGCGCGGGGTCGAGCGTGTCGGAGCTGTCGCCGGCGGCGAGGATCGACCCTGCCCACTCTCCGATCCAGCCGCCCATCACCGATCCGGCCACCGCGCCGAGGGCGGCCTCGAGATAGCCACGCCGCCACGGCGCCACGGCCGCCGATTGCCGCGCCGGCCTGCCGCGCGGCGACAGTGACCGGCGGCCGCTCGTCACGAATCGATCTCGTCGAAGCCGCCCTGGGCGTTGCGTCGCAGCCGGACACTTGGAGGCGTGACCACCCGCTGCTCCGTCCGGCGCAGCTCGATGCAGATCCGCCAGGCCACGATCCCGCCGATGAGCGGCACCGCGACGACGAGGATCCGCATCACATCGGTCATCACCTCGACCGGGATGTCGAAGATGATGGCCCCGACGTCGTTGCCGGCCGCCAGCGTGAGCATGGCGAAGACGAGCAGGCCGGCCACACCGAAGCCGGTGCGGACCGGCTGGTCGCGCGGACGGTTCAGGATCTGGTGCGGCGCGTGGTCGCCGCTGACGCGGGCCTCGATGAAGGGCCACAGGGCGAGCATCGTGAAGAGGAGCCCCGGGATGAGGATGCCCGGGATGAACGGCGCGGGAAGCGTGATGCCCAGGAGCGTGAACTCGATCGGCGGCCAGAGGCGCAGGGCGCCATCGAGCCAGCCGACGTACCAGTCGGGCTGCGCCGGCGCCGAGACGGTCGTCGCATCGAACGGCCCGTAGGTCCAGATCGCGTTGATCTGGAGCAGCCCGCCCATGACGGCCAGAACCGCCGCGGTGAGGAGCATCAGCCCCGTCGACTTGAAGACCTGTGACGGCCAGAACGAGCGGCCGACGACGTTGTGCTCGGTCGCGCCGCGGCCCGGCCAATGGGTGTGTTTCTGAAGCCAGAGGATGAGCAGGTGGGTCAGCACGCCGCCGATCAGCAGCGCCGGCAGGAGCATGACGTGGAACACGAAGAGGCGGCTGATGATCGTCTCGGTCGGGAACTCGCCGCCGAAGACGAGGAACGCGAGGTACGGCCCGATGAACGGGATCCCGATCACGGCCGAGTAGATGATCCGAAGGCCGGTGCCGGAGAGGAGGTCGTCCGGGAGCGAGTAGCCGGTGATGCCCATCGCGATCGCCATGAGCAGCAGGCTGATCCCGATGAGCCAGTTCAGCTCGCGCGGTCGACGGAACGCGCCGGTGAAGAAGACCCGCATGACGTGCAGCGTGATCGCCGCCACGAAGACGAGCGCCGCCCAGTGGTGGATCTGGCGCATGACGAGTCCCGCGCGCACCTCGAAGGAGAGGCGCATCACCGACTCGAACGCCGCCGAGACCTCCTGACCGACGAGCGGCTGGTACGGGCCGTCGTAGACGACCGGCGTCGCGTCGGGGACGTAGAAGAGCGTCAGGAAGACGCCGGTCGCGACGAGCACGACCAAGCAGAAGAGTGCCACCTCACCGAGCAGGAACGACCAGTGGTCCGGGAAGATCTTGCGCAGGCCGGAGCGTGCCCATGCCGTCGTGCCGAGACGCTCGTCGACCCAGTGCAGGATCACGATGCGGCCCCGTCATCGACGTGCGTCAGGTTCCAGAACGACGGTCCGACCGGCTCGGGGAAATCGCCCGTGGCCACGAGATAGCCGTCGGCGTCGACCTCGATCGGCAGTTGGGGCAGCGGCCGCGCCGCCGGCCCGAAGACCGGCCGAGCCCCCTCGAGAACATCGAAGGTCGATTGGTGGCACGGGCAGAGCAGCTGGTGCTGCGCCGCGCGGTAGAGGCCCACCGGGCAGCCCGCGTGGGTGCAGATCTTCGAATAGCCCACCACGCCGCCGGGTGCCCACGCGGCGCGGTCGGCCGGCAGCCGCAGATCCTCGGGGCGGACCCGGATGAGGAGCGTCTGGGCATCGGGTGAGCCGACGTGGCCCTCGGGGAAGACGGTGCGCACCGTATCGAGCTCCACGTCTTCGGCGCGGATCGGGGCACCCGACCCGTCGACGATCCGGCCGCCCGTGCCCCAGGCCGTGCGGAACAGTGACCGCCCCGGCTGCGGTCCGAGCGAAAAGGCGGGCAGCGCCAGCGCCGCGACGAGCGTCGCCCCGGCACCGACGAGCAGCTTGACCAGGAAGGAACGGCGAGTGATGCCCTCGAGCTCCAGCGCAGCCTCTGCGTCACGACGCTCCTCGTCGCTCGAGGCCATGTCATGGCGCTCCTCGCTGCGGACGGGGGCGTCGATGAGCCTGATCGCCCAGAACGCGATGCCCAGACCGAGCCCCCCGAGCGCAAGGCCCAGGAGGATGCCCTCGACCTGCGGCTGGTCATCCAGGAACAGGAACGCGGCGACGAGCGCGAGGGAGGCGAGCACTGAGACTCCCAACGCAACCGCAACCGGCAGCTCACGACGATCAGGCATCGGGCGCCTCGACCGGCTGGTCTCGCTCCCGACCGATCAGCAGCACCACCAGCAGCAACGCCCCCATGCCGACCAGCCAGGCGACGAAGCCCTCGGGCACCGGTCCGATGCCGCCGATCGCCAACCCGCCCGGGTTGGCGGCCTCCTGGAGGTGCTCCACGTAGGTCACGACCGCATTGCGGTCCTCATCGGTGTAGTTGAAGACCGGCATCTGGCCCGGGCCGATGAGCATCGCCTCGGCGACCTGGAGCGGCGTGGCGAGGTGCAGGGCCGGCGCGACCGCTCCCCCGCCGACGGCACCTCCGTTGCCCGTGGCTCCATGGCAGGCCGCGCAGTTCGCGATGAACAGCTCGTTTCCGCGCGACAGGAGCGTGTCGTCGACCCGCACCTCCGGGATCTCCGGGCCGTCGCCGAGCGACGCGACCTCGGCCACGAGCGCCTCGATCTCCTCCTCGCCGAAGGCCGGCGGCTTCCGCTGCGCCTGCTCGCCGGGCTGCCCGGCGAACGGCATGCGGCCGGTGCGCAGGAAGAAGTCGGCACCGGCCGCCCCGGAGCGCTCGAGCGTCGGACCATTCGGGGTGCCGCGTCCGTCGACGCCGTGGCAGCTGGCACACGATTGGGCGTAGAGCCGCGCGCCATCCGTGGCCTGCTGCAGGTGTGGCGGATCGGCGCTGGCTGGCCCGATCCCCTCGCTGGCGGGCGCCGGCGTCGGCGTCAGCAGCAGGACCGTCGTAACCGCCACGAAACCGGCGAAGAACGCGAGGAGCGTGCGCATCGGTCAGCCCATGATAGCGAGCGCTCTGCGAGGGACTGGCCGGCGTCAGCCGGTCGCGAAGAGCCTCCAGCACAGGATGAGCCCGATGAGCGCCGCTCCGGCGACGACCGCCGACCGCGATCGCGCAGGCGCCTCGGCAGCGAACGTCTGCGCGAGCGGCAGCGTCCCGAGGAGGACAACGCCATAAAGGAGATGCAGCAGCTCGGCGGGCCGGGCGCCGGTCAGCAGCAGCGCTGCTCCAAGCAGGATCGTGACGCCGATGACGGCCAGAGCGGTGCGGCCGAGCCACTCCAGCGCGCGGTTTGCGCGATCGGTGCGCGCGGCGGCGATTCCCACGATCGCGACGATGACCAGCATGCCCACCACGACCCAGCCGCCCCAGGCGTGGAGCGCCGTCACGCGGCCGACTCCATCGTGACGGCGATCAGCC
>DAINOY010000146.1:0-5068 GCA_036743735.1 Chloroflexota bacterium | reverse complement strand
GCTCCATCAGCTTCGCGATCGCGGTGTTGAAGTGGAATGCCTCGTAGTCCTCGGTGACGCCCGCGATCGTCGTGTGCGTCGCGCGGCGCAGCGCGCGCTGCAGCTCCTGGACGGTCCCCAGCAGCTCCGTGCCGGAAGGTCCCTGGCTGCCGGGAATCTCGCCCGCCTGGCTCGGCGACGGCGGCATGCCAGGAATGTCGGAGGCGACCGACGGGCGGGGGCGGTGGCGAGATGCGCCGGCGCCGTCCGGCTGCGCGGCCGCCCACACGCGGCCCAGGAAGCGATACACGCCCTCGATGCCCGAGCTGTTCCACGGGCCGCCCTGGTCCCACGGGCCGATGAACATCAGGAACAGGCGCACGGCGTCCGACCCGTAGCGCGCCGTCAGCTCGTCGGGGTTCTGGACGTTGCCCCGCGACTTGCTCATGCGCTGGTGATCGGCGCCCAGGATCTGTCCCTGGTTGCGCAGCTTCATGAATGGCTCGTCGAACGACAGGTGGCCCATGTCGCGCAGCGCCTTCACGAAGAAGCGCGAGTAGAGGAGGTGCATCACGGCGTGCTCGGCGCCGCCCGTGTAGAGGTCGACCGGCAGCCAGCGAGCCAGCGCCTCGCGGTCCCACGCGGCGTGGTCGTCGTGCGGCGAGGCGTAGCGCAGGAAATACCAGCTCGAATCGACGAACGTGTCGAGGGTGTCGGTCTCGCGCCGCGCCGGCCCGGCGCAGACCGGACACTCCGCCGCCAGAAAGGCGTCGTGCGACTGGAGCGGTGAGACGCCGGTTGGTGCGAAGTCGACATCCTCGGGCAGCAGGACCGGCAGCTGGTCCTCGGGGACCGGCTGCGCGCCGTGCTCCGGGCAGTAGACGATCGGCACCGGCGCGCCCCAGTAGCGCTGGCGGCTCACCAGCCAGTCCCGGATGCGGTACGTCACCGCGGCCTTGCCCCGCCCGCCCTCCGCCAGGCGAGCGGTGATCGCGCGCCCCCCTTCATCGGCGGCCATGCCGCTGAACTCGCCCGAGTCGACGAGCACCTCGTCGTCGGTGTGCGAGACGTAGGCGGCATCGAGCGGCGAATCGCCGGCGCGCGGCCGGACGACGTGCCGGATCGGCAGGTCGTACTTCGTCGCGAAGGCGTAGTCGCGCTCGTCGTGCGCCGGCACGGCCATGATCGCGCCGGTGCCGTAGCCGGGCAGCACGTAGTCGGCGATCCAGATCGGGATGCGTTCGCCCGTCATGGGGTTGACGGCGTGAGCACCGATGAAGACGCCGGTCTTCTCGCGCTCGGCGCTCAGGCGCTCGATCTCGGTCTCGCGACGAGCGGCCGCCACGTACGCCTCGACATCGGTCCGGCGGTCGTCCGTGGTCAGGACCGCCACGAGCGGATGCTCGGGTGCCAGGACCATGAAGGTGGCCCCGAAGATCGTGTCAGGACGGGTGGTGAAGACCCGGATCGGCTCGGCGCCCTCGGCCTCGACGGCGAAGTCGATCTCGGCACCCTCCGATCGACCGATCCAGTTCGTCTGCATCAGCCTGATCGGCTCCGGCCAGTCGATCCCGCTGAAGTCGAGCAACTCGTCGGCGTAGTTCGTGATCCGGAACCACCACTGCTCGAGGTCGCGCTTCTCGACCGGCGTCCCGCAACGCCAGCAGCGACGATCGACGCCTTCGACCTGCTCGCGCGCCAGCACGACCTGGTCTTTAGGGCACCAGTCGACGATGCCCATCGCCCGATACGCGAGCCCGGCCTTGAAGAACTGCAGGAAGAGCCACTGCGTCCAGCGGTAGTAGGACGGGTCACTGGTCACGACCTCGCGGCTCCAATCGAACATCGTGCCGATCGTGCGGAACTGCGCCCGCATCCGATCGATGTTCGCCTGGGTCCAGATCGCGGGGTGAATGTTGCGATCGATGGCCGCGTTCTCGGCGGGCAGCCCGAAGCTGTCGAAGCCCATCGGGAACATGACGTTCTCACCGCGCATGCTGTGGAGGCGCGCGACGATGTCCGGCGCGGTCGCCGCATACCAGTGACCGATGTGCAGGTCGCCCGACGGGTAGGGATACATCGTGAGGACGTAGCGCTTCGGCTCCGGATCGCCGTCATCGGCCCGATACAGCCCGTCAGCCTCCCAACGGTCCTGCCACTTGCGCTCGTAGGAGGCCGGGTCGAAGCGGGCGCCGCGCCCACCGCGCGTGGTGGTCTCGGTGGTGGTCATCGGTCAGCCTCCTGCGGAAACCAGGCCATCAGCAGTTCGTCGCGGAAAACGTCGCCCGAGCGGTACTGCATGCGTCGCAGGCCTTCGCGGACGAAGCCGGCGCGCTCGTAGACGGCGATCGCGCGCTCGTTGTCGGGAAACACGCCGAGCGCCAGCTTGCGCAGGCCGCGCTCCGAGGCCCAGTTCTGGGCCGCCGCCACGAGCACCGACCCGATGCCGACGTCGCGCCACTCGTGATCGATGCAGATTGCCAGCGTGCCGACGTGGGCCGAGATCGTGGAGCTCTCGACGGTCACGAGGACGTTGCCGACCACCGCACCATCCGCTTCGGCCACGAGGACGAGATTGCGGTCAGCGCGGATCAGCTCGCCCAGGAAGAAGGCCTCTGACGGATCGCTCACGACGCTGGGCGGCGTGATGAGATACCGGCCCTCGCGTCGCACGGCGGCAAAGAGGCTTGCAATGGGGCGCGCGTCGGTCGGTCGGGCGGCGCGCAGGATCCAGCCGCGCCCGTCGCGCGTCTCGCGTCGCGATGCCTCGATGGTGGTCACCATTGCCGATTCGTGCCGTCCTTCATCGGTCCATGAACACAACGAACCCCTTCGCCGTCACGGACGAAGGGGGCTCACGCTTCGCGGTACCACCATGACTTGACCGATGAAGATTGGTGGAGCTGGGGGGACTCGAACCCCCGACCCCCTGCATGCCATGCAGGTGCTCTCCCAGCTGAGCTACAACCCCACGTCGGTCCACTCGTCGGCGTGATATCGGACGCCAGCCCGGTCTCGCCTCTCGGCTCGACTGCTCGGCGGGCGAGTTCCGCGCCTCTCGATCGCCGGCTTCCACCGATCCCGGCTCGCTCGCATCGAGGCGCAGCGCGTACTGCTCCCGCGTCATCGCGTTGAGGCGGAAGTATAGACGAGGATGTCGAGGGCCCTCAATCGGGGCGTCTCGGCGTGATCGCGTTCCTCGTGCACCGGCGCCGCCATGGGGCTCGCCTTTCGTGCAGCCGAGGGACCGCGCCGAGCCGCGCTACTCGAAGCCGGCGCGCTCCTCATCACCACCGATCGGGACGACCTGCCCGATGACGCTCGCCGAGGGCACGCGGCACGGGCGACATCGGACAATGAGGACAGAACGACGGCCGTCAGGGCCAACCCGTGGCACCGCGTGAGTGCCGCCTTGACATGGTTCGTATATTCACCATATGACTCGGATCGCGAATACCTCGAGCCGCAGGACTCGCGCGTACCGCAGCGAGCTTCGCGCAACCCAGGCGGAAGCGACACGGTCGCGGATCCTGGACGCCACGCTGCGAGTCATGGCGCGCGGGATCGCGAGCCTGTCGGTCCCGGCCGTGGCCCGCGAGGCAGGCGTCGCCGTTCCGACGGTCTACCGGCATTTCGCCACGAAGGCCGATCTGCTGGCCGCCGTGTATCCGTATCTGATGCGGCGTTCCGGTGCGGACAGGGTGCCGATGCCGCGCTCGGTCGACGAGGTTCGCGGCGCGGTGCAGGTCGTGCTCGAACGGATGGACTCGCTCGACGACCTCACCCGGGCCGCCGCGCTCAGCCCGGCGGCCGAGGAGGCGCGGCACACCACCATGGCCCAGCGGTTGAGCGTCGGGCGCGAGTTGGCGGCGCTGCACGACCCGAGCATCGCGCCGGGCGACCGAGAGCGCATCGCGCGGCTGATGGCGGTGCTCGTCACGACCGCCTCACTGCGCATGTGGCGCGATCATCTCGGCTCGTCGGTCGAGGAGGCAGCCGAGGACATCGACTGGATCCTGCGCGCGGCGCTCGCGGCCGCAGGTCGAGCTGCGCGATGACCCCCTCGGCCGTCTCCCGCCCTCCCGATGCGCGCGATACGATCGCGACGCCCGGTACACCCATCTCCTGGGATGCGCCCGCGCGAGGCGCCTACACCCGCCAGCTGCGCTTCGGCGAATGGATCTACGAGCCGGTCACGCCGCTGTTCGAGTCGTGGCTCCTATCGACGATGGAGGAGCGGCTGCACGAGCGCTTGCGCGAGTGGACCGGCCAGCGAGCGCCATTGCCGCACCACGTCGTCGTCAACGGCTGGTACTTCTACTCCATCAACTGGCTCACGAACCCGGCGAGCCTGCCGGGCATGCTCTGGCACCTCGTCCGCTCGCCGCGCCGTGTGGCTGGCATGTTCCCGCCCACCGTGCGCTTCAGCATCGGGCTCTTCGAGCGGGAATGGCGCGAGGAGGTGCTGCCACGTCACCGCGCCGCGGTCCGGGCGGCGGAGGCATCGGTCGAAACGGTTGCGGTCGAGGAGCTGCCGCCGCTCATCGACGAGCTGGCCGCGATGGCGGGCGACTACTTCGCCTCGCTGGCGGCCTTCGCAGGCGCCGCCTACAAGATGGAGATGCTCGTCGCGCGCTTCTACCGCCGCCACCTGGCACCGAGCCTCGGTGGCAGTCACCTCCCGCTGCTGACCGGGTTCGAGCGGCCGCGGCAGGCGGGTGGGCACGCGGTGAGCTCACTCGACTGGTGGTATCCAGTCATCGTGTCGCAAGGCGGAGGGGACGACGAGCGCGGTCACGCGCAGATCGTCGCGGCCCGCCACGCGGCCGAAGCGGCGGCCTTCGCCGCACTCGCCGGCTCGCCGCGGCGCCTGCGATCGTTCCAGGAGCTGCTCCGCGATTCGCAGCGCCTGGTTCCGATCCGCGAGCAGCATGTCGCCGAGCTGACGCTCGGCTGGCCGGTGATGCGGCGGGCCGTGCTGCGCCTCGGGGAGGCACTCGTCGCCCGCGGCCAGCTGGCGGATGCCGACGACGTCTATTTCCTCGCGCGCAAGGAGTTGCTGGCGGCGCTGGATGGCGAGCGAACCACT
>DAINOY010000145.1:2544-5073 GCA_036743735.1 Chloroflexota bacterium | reverse complement strand
GACGGAGAAGATGCCGAACTGCATCGGAGGATTCCTGCGTGGTGATGCTGCGTTGCGCAGACTCTACGCCACAGGTAGTTGCACTGTCAACTATATGGTTGGATGCAGCCGGCAATTGCGTGGTGAATCATTCGGCGGGTAGCTGCGAGTTGCCTGCGGTCTCAGTCACTGGTGAATGAAATCGGGCCGATTCGGAGCCGTTTCGGTCGTTACGGCCTGATTTCATTCGGTGCTGAATACCACGGCGGGTAGCTACGGCTTCCCGGCCGTTTCATTCACTCCAGAATCGCGCGAGGGAGTGTCCGAGCGCCAGCCGCCCCCCACCGCGTGGCGCTCCTTCGAACGCCCCTCGCTTCGAGCGCGGACAGCATCTCGGCGGCTCAGCGCCGGCACGAAGATCAGCGATTGCGACGCCAGATCGACCAATTCAGGGCGGTGGCGTAGGTGACCCAGGCAAGGTACGGGACGAGTAGCAGCCCGGCCACGAGCCGTGTCCGCGCGAACGAGACGAGCGTCGCGGCGATGGCCAGCCACGTGGCGACGATCTCGGCGAATGCGAGGCCCGGCTGGCGCAGGCCGAAGAAGATCGGGGTCCACGCGCCATTCAGCAACAACTGCAGGCCGAACAGCCGGAGCGGTCGGCTGCTCCGCCGCTCCGCACTCGAGACGCGCCACGCCGCGATGCCCATCAGCAGGTAGAGGAACGACCATACCGGGCCGAACACCGACGGCGGCGGCGCCCAAGCCGGCTTGTCGAGACGGCGATACCAATCAGGCGCAGTGAACGGTCCGCCAATGGCGCCCGGCACGAAGCTGAGGCCGACCCATCCGATCAGACGAAGCAGCGATCCCATGCCGGCAGCTCCGTTTGCACGAAGGGTGCCGCCAGGTCACGGATCTGGCTGGCGACGGCGCGTCCCTTCACGCCAGAGCAGAGCGACGCCGAGGAGGATGATCGCGGCAGGCCAGGCGAGCTCGAACACCTCGAAGGCGCGGGTCGCCTGGAAGCCGAACGACAGCGCCAGGATGGCGAAGATGCCGGCCGGGATGAGGGCCCAGCGCATGCGATGTCCGTTGGTTCGTACGGCCGCCACGACGCCGAAGGTGAGCGTGAACCCAGCGAAGAGGACAGCGACGGCGGCGATGTCGTTGACCGCGGCTCGCGACGCGATCATGGCGGCGATGCTGGCCAAGACCCCGCCGGGGATGATCGCCCACCAGTGGGTTGGCTGGCGCAGCGCGATGACCAGGAAGCCGAGCCCCAGGCCCGCCATGAGCGCACCGGCTCCAAGCTCGTCTCGCAGGGAGGGCGCCAGGTCCTGGAGCGCGATCGGCACCGACAGACCGATGAGCGCGCCCGCGGGAATCCACGCCCACCAGTGCTCGTCGTTCCGGGCTGCAACGTAGCCGAACCCGAGGCCTACCACGGCGAACATCGCGGCGATCACGAAGCCTCGAAGTCGGAGCAGATCCATGTCCGCGAGGAGCCAGCTGACGCCCGCGACCACGAGCAGGGCACCCAGCCAGAACCGTCCGGACGTCATCGTCGACACGTCGCACCTCCTCGCGCGTCCAGGTCCACGAGGATGCGCCGATCCCGAAGCGCCCCGAAAGTGCCATTCGGCCCTTGCGCTGGCCTTGGCCGATGACGCTCGCTCAGCCGGCCGGCTGCAGGCCGCCCGCGACCTCCGCGAAGGCGATGCTCGGCGCGAGAAGGGCGAGATCCGCCAGCAGCATTCCGCGGGCCCGGGTGCCCAACGATGCCAGCGATGCCGCGAGCGCCTGACGCGCCGTGGTCGCCAGGCCGATCTCGACCTCGCCCGCGATCTCGGCCGATGCGATCCAACGCTCGCCGAAGGAGCGAAGCTTCACGTCGACCCAGAAGTCGAGCGAGGCTGCCGAGAGGCGGACGTCGAGGTTCGTTTCAGCGCGTGTCATGGCCCGAGGCTCGCAGCGGATCGTGTCAGCTCACGTGTCGCGTTCGAAGCCCACCCGCTCACGGACCGCGGGTGCGATCTCGCCAGCGAACTGCTCGATCGGCGTGCTCGACATGTGGGGCGGCGCGAAGAGGAACGTATCGATGCCGAGGTCCAGCGCCCAGGAAGTGAGTGTCTCGATCCACAGCTCGATCGGGCCCTCCAGCGGGCCGTCGCCGACCGCACCGTCGGTGATGACGCCCCCCAGGTTGTAGATGCGTCGCACCGACGCCGGGTCGCGACCTGCCGCCGAGATCGCGTCGTCCAGGCGGGCGGACGCGGTGCGGAAGGCATCGGGTCCCAGGTAGTTCATCGATGGAATCCAGCCGTCGCCGTGGCGCGCGACGAGATCCAGACCGCGACGGCGGTAGACGCCGAGCCACAGCTCGACCCGCCGCGGCGGCACCGGGCCGGACGGATAGCCGGGAACCGGGTAGTGCGGCCCTGCGCCGCGGACGACACGCTCGCCGTCCAACGTCGCGCGGATGATGCTGATGGCTTCCTCGAGGGCGTCGAATGACTCGCCGGCCCGGCGCACCGGGCCGCCCATGCC
>DAINOY010000145.1:0-2528 GCA_036743735.1 Chloroflexota bacterium | reverse complement strand
GTCCGAGATCGAACCGGCCGCCGCTCATGATCTCGAGGCTCGCGGCTGCCTTGGCGATCATCACCGGACCCCGCAGCGGCAGGTTCGCAACATCGGGAAAGAAGCGAATGCGCTGGGTCCGCGCGGCGAGATCGGCGATGAGCGTGAACGTGTCCAGGAACCGACGCTGGTACGGATGGTCCTGGATGCCGATGAGATCCAGGCCGCCCCGCTCGGCGGCCTGCACCTGCTCGATCACCTGCGCATGGTCGGCCGCGCTGGGCGTGACGAAGACGCCGAAGCGCAGCCCGCGTCGAAGCGGCGGCATGTCCGGCTCAGCCTAGCGCGCCACTGCCCGATTCGCCCCGCGGGACAGGGTCATCCCCTGGGCGCTCACGCTGCCTCGTCGCGCGCCTCCGGGGCCTCGTACCACTTGCTGGCTGCGGGAGCATGTCCCCAGCCCGAAAGGGCACTCTCGCCGGGGACGAATTCAACCGCCGCTGCGGACGGCTCGCGCCCGACCCATTGCCAGCGGGACCAGCGAGCACCGGACCGATGAATCGCCGCCTTCTGAACCACTCCGCCTCGATGGCCAACCCACTGCGCGCGGTCCCAGCGCGACAGGAGACTGGAACTGGGTCGCTTCATGATCCACCTCCGAACTGCTGCTACGTGCGTCCATCGTCCCCGGGCAACGGGGATATCCACCCCAATGCACATGAACGGGGCATGAACATCGCCTCGCCTGCTGGTGGGAGTGGATTGGCTGCTCGCTCAGCGAGCAGTCCGGCGGCGTCACCGACCGCGTTGGCGGCGGCGGCCTGAAAGTCACACGAATTCGGGCCCATGGACCCTCACGGGCCGCGGACTTGGCATGTGAGATTGGGGCATGGACAGACAGTTGATCCCAGCGCGGAGCGATGCACCCGCCTGGCTCGCCTGGGCCGCCGCGCTCCTCGCGGGCGTCGGCGCGGCAGCCGGCCTCTTCGTGCCGAACCTGTATCGCGACTCCGAGGCCTGGATTCGACAGGCGCAGGCCAGTGATCTGACCACGCTCGCCCTGGCGGTGCCGATCCTGGGCATCGGCCTGTGGCGGTCGAGAAGCGGAAGCGCAGTGGCGCGGCTCTTCGTGCTCGGTGCCCTGGCCTACCTCGTCTACGGCTATGCGATCTTCGCCTTCGCCGTGGCCACCAACCCGATGACCCCGCTCCACTACGCGATCCTTGGCCTGGCGACCTGGTCGCTCGTTCTGACGGTTGCCGGACCCGGCATCTGCGCAGCCGAGTCGAGCATCGGGGCGCGATTGCCACGTCGGACGACCGGGGGCTTCCTGATCATCGTGGCAGCGCTCTTCGCGCTGCTCTGGCTGGCCCAGATCGCAACCTCCATCACGAGCGGCGAGCCTGCGCCGGAGGTCGCCAAGCTCGGCCTCGTTGCGAATCCGGTCTGGGCGCTGGACCTCGCGTTCGCGCTACCCGCCTTCGCGGTGATCGGCGTCGGGCTGATCCGCAATCGCGCCAGTGCCAAGGCCGCCGTTCTGCCGGCGCTCGTCTTCGCGGCGGTGATGGGCGCGAGCATCCTGGTGATCTTCGCCTTCGACGCCATGGCGGGAGCGGCGGTGCAGCTTCCGCCGGTCCTGCTCGTCGGCGCGATCGTGGCCGCGGCCGCGGTCCTCGTCGGCATCGCGGTAACCACCCCATCGGGAAGCGCGCGACCAGCCGTCAGGCTTCCCACCCAGCCCGTCCATCGCTGAAGCCCCGAGGAGCCCGTTGCCATGCTGAGCCCGCTTACCCCCACCTCAACACACCTCTGCGTCGCCGACCTCATGACGCTGGACCCGATCGTCATCGACGAGCTCGCTCCGGTCAGCGACGCCCAGGAGCTGCTCGAGCGCTATCGGATCAGCGGGCTGCCGGTGGTGGATGCGGTCGGCCACCTGGTGGGGGTCATCAGCACGACCGACCTGATGGCCGCCAGCGCGCCGCACGTGTCCGACCTCGTGCGTCGCCGCTGGGCCGATCTTCGCGTGGGCGAGCTGATGTCCTCGCCGCCCATCACGGTCGAGATGACCGCCTCGATTCGCACCGCGGCGGGAGTGATGGCGCGCGAGCACGTCCACCGCGTCGTTGCGACGAACCCCGACGGCGTTCCGGTGGGTGTCCTCTCGGCGAGCGACATCGTGGCGCTCGTGGCCGAGGGCGTGCCGACCGCTGCGCCCATGTGATCGGAGCCGGACGATGACCAGCGCCTGGACCGTCGGCACGCGGCCGCCCGAGTGGGTCGTGTGTCGCGGCGCAGTCCGGCCCATCCTTGGCGGCGAGGTGATCTGTCCGATGGCGGGCAAGGCGATTCCCCTCGCCACCTGCCCGACCTGCCGCTGGCTGGAGGACGCCGACGAGGACCGGTTCGCCGCCTGGACCTGCAGCGCGGAGACGGGCGGCGCCACCGCAACCGCACGAACGAGCGGCGAGAAGCCCGACGAGACCGACGGTCTGCCGCACCGCCGCGTCGAGGAGTGGAAATACACCGACCTGCGCGCGCTGATGCGC
>DAINOY010000144.1:0-5109 GCA_036743735.1 Chloroflexota bacterium | reverse complement strand
GAAAGCCGCCGTCGCGCAGGTCGACCGTGCCGCTGAACGACTCGGGCAGGTTGGACACCGCCACGGCCGCGAAGAAGGCGACGCTCACGCTGCCGCCACCGAGCAGCGTGGCGCCCAGGACGATCGACTCGGGGACGCCGTCGAGCAGCGCCCCGAGGACGATCGCCGGTCCGTTCGTGCTTGCCGTCGTCGTGCCGCGCGCCGGCCGCATCGCGCCGCCGACCCGGCGAACGAGGCGGTTGCCCGCGAAATAGGCGAGCGCCCCAAGCGCCAACCCCACCGCCACGAGCGGACCCGCTCCGGCGGAGAGCGCCTCCTCGGTCAGGTCGTAGGCCACCGCGCTGAGCAGCGCCCCGGCGCCGAACCCGAGCACCGTGCCGACCACGCGTCGCGGGACGTGGATCGCGAGGGCCAGTAGCGAGCCAAGGATGAGCGTCGCGGCAGCCGCGAGCGCCCACAGGCCGGCAGCCAGCACCGCTCGAGCCTCTCAGTCGTCGCCGAACGGGTTCGGCCGCTTCGGCTTCTCGGGCAGTGGCTTGAAGAGGTCCTCCTCGGACGGGCCCTTCGGCAGCGGAAGTGGCCAGGCGTCGTCGTCGTCATCCTGTGGCGCGGCCCGCGCCAGCAGGTCGCCCCAGCCGACCTCCTCGCCACCGGTCAGCTCGCGGCGCAGCACCGGGTAGCGATCGTCGCCCGCGACGCGCTCGAACCCGACCTTCAGGTAGATGCCCTCCGGGCCTGGTGACGGGTCCCACCCGTCGGGTGCGACCTCGGGATAAACCTCGACCGCCACGATCCCGCGTCGATCGAGCTCGTCGCACACCGCCGACAGGAGCTCCTCGCCCGCCATCTCGCGCTGCGCCGCGTCGGGCACGACCTGGAGGCAGGTCACCACCCACGGGGCGGGGCTCTCCGCCAGGTCGGGGTAGCGATCCCGGATGACCTGCGCCCGTGGGTAGTTCGCCAGCGGCCCGAACTGCGCGTAGCCGATCACCGCCTCGCCGTCGATTCCGAGCATCGCGTAGGCACCGGCCAGCCGCTCTCCGGCCAGCAGCCGGCGGAGCTTGAGATCGCGCGCCGCGGCGGCGTCATCGGTCTGTCGGGAGCCGTCCAGGCGTTCCCAGTAGTCGCAGGTCTGGCATCGGGCGCCCGGCCGTGCGGGAGCGGGGATGGCGTCGAATGAGGCGGAATCCACCAGGGAGAAACGCAGCTCAGGCATCGGGCAGCCCCTCCCGCAGGAGCACCCGAACCGCGGCGATGTCCGGCGCCGGCGGGCGGTCGGCGGCCAGGTGCGGCACCCGCGAGCGGATCGCCGCATGTGCGGCGGCCACCGAGGCGCCGGGACGCAGCGGCGCGCGGAAGTCGATGCCCTGGGCCGCGCACAGCGCCTCGATGGCGAGCACCGTCTCGGCGCGATCGAAGACCTCGAGCAGGTGCAGCGCGCCGGTGGCGCCCATGCTGACGTGGTCCTCCTGGTTCGCGCTGGTCGGAATGGTGTCCACGGACGCCGGATGGGTGAGCGTCTGGAGCTCGTTGACGAGGGCCGCGGCGGTGTACTGCGCGATCATGTAGCCGCTCTGCAGGCCGGGGTGCTCGCTCAGGAACGGCGGCAGCCCCGAGAGGTGAGGATCGACGAGCCGCGCGACCCGCCGCTCGCTGATCGAGGCCAGCTCGGCCACCGCGATCTTCGCGAAGTCGATGGCCTGTGCCACCGGCTCACCGTGGAAATTGCCGCCGCTGATCACGCGACCGCCATCGGCGCCGGGGATGACCAGCGGGTTGTCGGTCGCGGCGTTCATCTCGACACGCAGCACGCGTTCGAGATGGTCGAGTGCATCGCGGACGGCGCCATGGACCTGGGGCATGCAGCGCAGCGAGTAGGCGTCCTGCACGCGGTGCTCGGTGTCCGCGCGATGGCTGCGCCAGATCCCCGAGTCGGCCACGTGCCGGCGCAGGTTCGCCGCCGAGCGCACCTGGCCCGCGTGCGGGCGCGCGCCGATCAGCGTCTCGTCGAACGCTGCCGCGGTGCCGAGCATGGCGTCGAGGCTCATGGCGCCGATCAGGTCCGCCTGGTCGACGAGCCGGGAGGCATCGGCCTGGACCAGCGCCGCGATGGCCGTCATGAGCTGTGTGCCGTTGAGCAGCGCCAGTCCCTCCTTCGCCTCCAGCGCCATCGGTCGCAGCCCGGCCTGGGCCAGGGCGTCTGGGCCCGATGTCTCCGCCCCGTCCATGCGCAACGTCGCCCGGCCTTCACCGATGACGACCAGCGCCAGGTGGGCGAGCGGCGCGAGGTCACCCGAGGCGCCCACGCTGCCGCGCGACGGGACGACCGGGTGCACGCCCGCGTTCAGCATCGCGATGAGCAGCTCCGCCACCGCGACCCGCACGCCCGAGAGGCCGATGGCGAGGGTGTTGGCGCGCAGCAGCAGCATCGCGCGGACGATCTCGGCGGGGAGCGGCGGACCCACGCCGGCCGCGTGGCTGCGGATCAGGTTGCGCTGCAGCTCGGCGGTCTGCGACGGTTCGATGCGGACGTCGGCCAGGTCCCCGAAGCCAGTCGTGACGCCGTAGACGGTGGCGCCGCTGCCGACGAGCTGTTCGACCACGGCACGCGACGCGCGCATCCGCTCGGCGGCGCCTGCGGCAAGCTCGACCGGTCGTGCGGATCGCGCGACCTCCACGACATCGGCGATCGCCAGGTCGCGTCCGGTGAGTGCGAGCGGAGAGGAACGATCGGTCGTGGCGGGGCTCCTTGCGCGAGCGCAGCCGGGGCGTGAGACATCGGTCCGTGGGTGGCCCGAGCGGGGCCGGCCCGTCGGGAGGCGGTCCCTATACTACGGACGTGCGCAGGCTTCCGGACCCCACGAGCCGCCTCATCGTGAGCGAAGGGGCGGCGGACCGGCTCGGTGGAGCCGTTCCCGCTCCGGCGTTCGCCTTCCTCCTGACCCTCATCAGCCTCTCGTCACTCTTCTGGCTCGTGACGCTGAAGCGCACGACGCTCTACACCGCGCCCGAGCTGTGGCTGATGTCCGACGTCGTGCCCGTCGTGCAGCGCTTCGTCCAGGACGAGCTGCCGGCGGTGCATTGGCTCCTCCTCGCCATCAGCGGCCTCGGATCGGGCTGGTTCGTGGCGCTGGGCTTCGCCGCGCTGGGTCTGCTGGCGCTCGCCAAGGGACGCCGTGACCTGGCGCTGATCCTGGCGATCGGCACGCTCTGCTTCCCGATCGAGTGGCTGCTGAAGTACTTCACCTCGCCGAACCCGATCAGCTTCGCGTCGCTCGGCGCGGCGCTCTTCGACGTGGGTGGCCACGGCCTGGACGACATCGCCGACTTCCCAGCCGGCCACGCGCTGCGAGCCAGCGTCCTGTACGGGCTCGCCGCGTTCTGCGTAGCGCGCCTGGCCCCGCACCGCAAGCAGGGAATGATCGCCTACGCGGTGGCGGCGGTGCTGATCGGCGCGATCAGCCTGACGCGCATCTACCTCGGCGCCCACTATCCGCTCGACGTGCTTGGCGGCTGGATGGCCGGTGGCGCGCTGGTCAGCATCATCGTGGCGGTTCATGTCGCAGGCGTCGCGCGGCGCGAGGAGCTCGCGGCTTCGGCGAGCGCGCCGCCGCGACCGGCGCGGCGGGTGGCGGTTCCGCGGCGGCCTCCGGGCCGCGCCCCCACGCCCGCACCAGCCGCCGTGGGAGGCGCGGGAGGCGCGGGAGGCGCGGGAGGCGCGGGAGGCGCGGGAGGCGCGGGCGGCGCGGCCACCGCGAATGCATCGGTCTCGGCGGACGCCCCCGCGGGCGACCGCTGATCGATGCTCGACTTCATCGACGAGCACATCCTCCCGTTGGTCCTCGCCCTCTACGACCAAGTCGGCTACGTCGGCCTCGCGGCGGCGGTGGCGCTCGAGACGATCGTGGCGCCGATCCCGTCGGAGGTGATCCTGCCGTTCGCCGGCTTCAAGGCCAGCCAGTCGGCGCTCGACCCCTCGGTCGTCGAGCCCCTCACCGGCGCCGCATGGAATGTCCCGCTCGCGATCCTCTTCGCGACGGCCGGCTCCATGGTCGGCGCGCTGTTCGGGTACTACATCGGCGCCTGGGGTGGCCGGCCGCTGCTCGACCGCTTCGGCCGCTACGTGGGCATCGGGGCCGCGGATCTCGACCGTGCCGACCGGTGGTTCGACCGCTACGGCAACTGGGCCGTCTTCATCGGGCGCATGGTGCCGCTGGTGCGCACCTTCGTCAGCTATCCGGCCGGCATCAGCCGCATGCCGCTGGGGCGGTTCGTGCTCTTCACGGCGCTCGGATCGATCCCGTGGAACGCGGCACTCATCGTGGCCGGGCTGATCGTCGGCCAGAACTACCGGCAGATCGAGGCGGCCCTCAAGCCGTACGAGTACCTCATCTACGTGGCGGTGGTCCTCGTCGTGGGCTACTTCGTCGTGCGTTGGATTCTCGCCAAGCGGCGCGGAACCGGGGTGACTGACCCGATCCCATGACGCGGTTTGACCCGGACTCTGCGAGCGTGGCACGATCGGCCCAACAGCAGATCCATCGTCTTCGGGGCGGGGTGTAACTCCCCACCGGCGGTCGGCCCGAGTCATCGGGCCAGCCCGCGAACCCCGGCGCGGCCCAGCGGCCCGGAGAGCCGCGGATCACCGCACTGGGGCCGACCTGACCCCCGGCGCTCGCCGGGGCAGACAGGGCCGACGGTCACAGTCCGGATGGGAGAAGACGACCGCGACGCGTCCTCCGATGCGCGTTGCCCGGTGACGCCAGGTCAAGGCGAGCCGGGCGGCGCGTGCGTTCGAAGCACGTTTCGGCGGCGAGCCCCGGAGCCGGCAGCAACCGGAGCTCCATCTCGTGAATGACCGCCGCGACCGTCCTGACCGACCGACCGATGCCGGCCTCGCCGTGTCGCTCGACGACGTCCGCGTCGTGTTCGAGGGCCAGGCCGGCACGGTCGAAGCGCTGGACGGGCTGACGCTCCAGGTTCCGGCAAGCAGCTTCGTGGCGATCATCGGTCCGAACGGAAGCGGCAAGAGCACGCTGCTGCGCGTGATCGCCGGCCTCCTGGCACCGACCTCCGGCCGCGTCGAGCTCGGTCGCGGAGAGGGAACCC
>DAINOY010000143.1:0-5117 GCA_036743735.1 Chloroflexota bacterium | reverse complement strand
CCGCGCTCTCGACCGTGGACGCGCGCCGCCTTCGCGGTTGAGGCTCAAGCCGGCGGTTCAACACTCAGTGCATAGATGACTTCGACTGGATTGATGGGGACGGGATTGCGGCAGGCAAGGTTTCCGCTCTAGCAGTCGCCCTCCACGAGGTAGGCCACGCACTCGGCCTCGACCATTCCCAAATCGCGAATGCCGTGATGAACATATCGGGTCCGGACAACTGCAGTGTCGTGGGAAATGACCTCCTGTTGGCTAAAGACGATGCCGACGGGTATCGAGTTCGCTATCCCGCAATCACCGATACCGGTGCCGGGTTTCCCTCGAGTGCGGGTTGTGTCAATTAGGCGACGGTAGGAACTCAAGCGGATCGACTAGCGTCTAGCCGAGGCATAGGGAAGAGACAATGACGAATCCGCGCGACATTGGTGAACGGTTTCATTCCGAGGACGGTCGCACTCCCCGAGCGATCCTCCACGGACGCGGCATGACGATTCACAGAGCGGGGCTTCTCCTGGTCGGAGTCATCGTAATGATTGCGGGGATCGCGGTGGGTAGCTCACTCCCCAATCTGCGTGACTCTTCCACGGCAGGCGGATCGGTCGTGCCGTCGGTTCCAATGGCAATCCCGTCGTCTTCTGTGCTCGAAGGAGTCCAGTCGCCAGACGCGATCGCGTCCGGGCTTACCGAGAACGCTGCGGTTAACATCGCACGAGCGAATGCGCCCCGAGCCGCCGAAGGCCGCGTGCTGTCCGCGAGATTGGGAAACTCAGGCACGCTCCTGTCGTCTGCAGGGCTGCTTGATATCTCGGCGAAGCTGCAGGCGGACCGTCAGGTGTGGGTTATAAGCTTGGCGGTTGGGGACGGGCTTGGAGCAGAGGGATCGACCGTGGTCGTCGACTTCCTCGACGGACATGTGTACGGCGCGGTCGCCTGGCGTTCCTAGGCGCCATCTTTCGTCTTCGCGGTTGCTCACCGCACGCTGTTAGCGCTTACTGCGATGGTGCATTCACCACCTGATGCGACCGTTCCGGGGTGCCGGCCCAAGGGCCTGGAGTTCACCTGAGGTGAGCGGTGCGCGGCGCGAACCCCGATGAAGCGTCCGAATGCCCATCACGCGGGAATCGAGGCGGTTCATCGGCCTCGAAGACCGATGGAGCGGGCTCTACTGCTCGCGTGGCGTGAATTTCGACCGCGCAAGCCGACGCCGGGCGCGGATATCCGGATATCCCGCGATCACCCCGGCATGTGACACTCATGGAGCACGTGCCGGCGCCGCGGGGTGAATGTCGACAGGACCAGGGAGCCGTTGACACCGACGCGGGAGAGCGCGTAGAGTCCAGCGACCAAATGAATCTCGTAGTCTGGTTTTACGTCTAGCGGGCATGAAGGCAGGTGAGGCAGCTCACCAGCAAGCGCACTCGTGCCCGCGGAACCCGGAGGTCGCAAGACCACCGGGTTTTTTGTTTCCCGCGGAGCACCACGGCGCGAGCGCAGCCAACGAGCGCAGATCCAAGGAGCGCAACGGAATGATCGTGGTGATGGCCCCCGGGGCAACGAAGGACGAGGTGACGACGGTGACGCGAACGATCGAGGAGCACGGACTCCAGGCGTTCGTGTCGGGCGGCGAGGAGCGGACGGTGATCGGCGTCGTGGGCGCCGACGTCGATCGCGTGGCGCACATCGGCCAGCTCGACGGCGTCGAGCAGGTGATCCGCGTCACGAACCCGTACAAGCTGGCGAGCGTCGAGCACAAACCCGATCGGACCAGGGTGATGGTGCGCGACGTGCCCATCGGTCTGGGGGAGGAGCTCGTCGTGGTCGCGGGGCCCTGCTCGGTCGAGAGCCGCGAGATGCTGCTCGACACGGCGCGCTGGGTGCGGCACCAGGGCGCAACGATGCTGCGCGGCGGCGCGTTCAAGCCGCGCACGAGCCCGTACACGTTCCAGGGCCTGGGCCAGCCGGCGCTCGAGATCCTCGCCGAGGCGCGCGAGGAGACCGGGCTCGCGATTATCAGCGAGATCACCGACCCGGCCGACATCCCGCTCTTCGAGCAGTACGTCGACGTGCTGCAGGTCGGCAGCCGCAACATGCACAACTTCGTGCTGCTGCGCGCCGTGGGGCAGTCGACGAAGCCGGTGCTGCTCAAGCGGGGGTTCGGCGCCACGATCGACGAGTGGCTCATGGCGGCGGAGTACGTGCTGTCGAGCGGCAACCCGAACGTCATCCTCTGCGAGCGCGGCATCCGCACCTTCGAGACCGCGACGCGCAACACCCTCGACCTGTCCGCCGTGCCGGTCCTGCGGCGGAAGACGCACCTGCCGATCACGGTCGACCCGTCGCACGGCACCGGTCAGCGCGACCTGGTTGGACCGATGGCGCTCGCCGGCGCTGCCGTCGGCGCGGACGCGCTGCTGATCGAGGTGCATCCCGATCCGCCATCCGCGAAGTCCGATGGCGACCAATCGCTCAGCTTCGACGAGTTCGGCGATCTGATGGACGAGCTGCGCCGCCTTCAGCTCGTGCGCGACCAGGCGCATCCCCGTCCGGTGCCGATGGCTGTCCCCACGCCGCCGGCCGCGGTCAGTGACCTGCGTCAGCGGATCGACGAGATCGACGACCGGGTCGCGGCGTTGATCCAGGAGCGCGCGGCGCTCGCGATCTCGGTCCAGGATGCGCGCGGGATCGGCGGGCACGGTCACGACGTGCGCCGCGAGCAGGAGCTCCTGGAGCGCACCGCACAGAACGGCAGCGGGCCCCTCTCGCCCGATGAGATGACGCTCGTCTTCGGGGCGATCCTGCGGGCGGCGCGGAGCGCTCAGCGACGGCAGGCAGAGGCGGCGCTGCTCGGGCGGCGCGGCGCATGAGCGTCGCCAGTCCTGGGCGGATCGTTCGACGAGCACCCGCGCTGCACGGGGAGCTGCACCTGCCGTCGGACAAGTCGATCGCCCACCGCGCGCTGCTCTTCAACGCCCTGGCGGACGGTTCCGCGACGGTTCGCACCGGCGACGTGGGAGACGACGTGCGCTCGACGATCCGCTGCCTGCGCGCGCTCGGCGTTGCCGTTGACGAGAGCGCGCCCGGCATCTTCGAGGTCCGTGGCAGCGTCCGGCAGCCAGCGGAGCCGCTCGACTGCGGTAACTCAGGCACGACGATGCGCCTGCTCAGCGGTGCGCTCGCCGGGCTGCCGGTGACAGCGACGCTCTCCGGCGACCCATCGCTGTCACGGCGGCCCATGCGTCGCGTCGCGACGCCGCTCATCGCCATGGGCGCGGAGGTCCGCTCGACGGATGGCCATGCGCCGTTGACGATCCGCGGCAACGCACGGCTGGAGGCGCTTGAGCACCGGCTCCAGGTTCCCAGCGCGCAGCTCATCGGCGCGATCTCGCTCGCCGCGCTGGCGGCGGACGGCGTGACGAGCATCGTCTCGCCGGGGCCGGCGCGCGATCACACCGAGCGACTGCTGCGCTGGATGGGGATCGACATCTCGCGGCGCGGCGACATCACGTCCGTGCGCGGTCCGGCACGGCCGAGCGCCCGCTCAGTCACCGTGCCGGCGGATCCCTCCGCTGCGACGCCGTGGCTCGTGGCGGCGGCGATCCACCCCGATGCCGACCTCCTGATGCGCGGCGTGGGCCTCAATCCGACTCGTCTGGCCGCGGTCGACGTGTTGCGCGAGATGGGCGCGCGGATCGACGTTCGCGGGACGGCGACTGACGGTCCCGAGCCAATCGGCGAGATCCGCGTCCGCTCGAACGGTCAGCTTCGCGCAATCGAGCTCCACGGGCCGCCTGTCGCGGAGCTCATCGACGAGCTGCCCGCCCTGGCGATCGCGATGGCCGCCGCTCATGGCACGAGCCTCCTGCGCGACGCGAACGAGCTGCGCGTCAAGGAGTCCGATCGCATCGCGACGACAGTGGCCGGGCTCGCCGCGATCGGCGCCCACGTCGAGGAGATGCCGGATGGATGGCGCGTCACGCGCGGGGTCGCGCGTGACGCATCGGTCCAGACCCATGGCGATCACCGGCTGGCGATTGCGTTCGCGGTGGCCGCCGCGACCGGCGTGGCGGGGGAGGTGGCCATCGACGACGCCGCGTGCGCATCGGTCTCGTACCCGGCCTTCTGGGACGACCTGAATCGGGCGAGCCGGGCGGACGCAGCGTGAGGAACCGGGCGTGAGGCGGCTGCGGCTGCTGACGGCGGGGGAGTCACACGGACCGGCGCTGTCCGGGGTGCTCGAGGGACTTCCGGCTGGCATGCGCGTGCGAACCCAGCAGGTGGACCTGGACCTGCGGCGGCGCCAGCACGGCTACGGCAGCGGCAAGCGGATGCAGATCGAGCGTGACCGCGTGCAGTGGACCGCGGGCATCCGCTACGGCCGCACCATGGGCTCGCCGGTCGGTTTCACGGTCGAAAACCGCGACTGGGTGAACTGGACGGACCGCATGTCGGTCGAGCCGATTCCGGCTTCGCGGCGCCCGAAGCCGATCTCCCGCGCACGCCCGGGGCACATCGACCTCGCCGGCGCCCTCAAATATGAGACCGATGACATCCGCGACGTGCTCGAGCGCGCCTCGGCGCGCTCGACGGCGGCACGCGCCGTTGCCGGATCGCTGGCGCGACAGCTCCTGGCGCTGTGCGGTGGGCGGATCTGGAGCTTCGTGGACCAGGTCGGTCCGCATCGGGCCTTTCCCGAGGCCGATGATCCGCTCGAGTGCGTGCCCTCTGGCTGGTTCGAAGCGGACCTCCGTGAGCCGTCGCCCCTGCGCTGCCCGGACCCCGCGGCGGAGGCGCTGATGCTGGCCGAGATCGATGCCGCGCGCGACGCGGGCGATACGGTCGGAGGCACGTTCACGGTGGTGGCCGAGGGGATTCCGATCGGCCTCGGGTCGTCCGCGGAGTGGGACACGCGCCTGGACGGGCAACTCGCCGGCGCCGTGATGGCGATCCCGGCGGTGAAGGGGGTCGAGATCGGCCTCGGCTTCGGCAGCGTCGCGCGCCGTGGGAGTGGCGTGCACGACGTGATCGCGCCGGGAGCGGCGTCGTGGCCGCGGCCAGCGCGATGTGCTCCCGGAAGAAGCGCGGCAGCTCACGGTCGGGCCGGCTCATCTGCTCCACCG
>DAINOY010000142.1:0-5119 GCA_036743735.1 Chloroflexota bacterium | reverse complement strand
GCAGGTCGCCACCGCCCTGATCCTCGTCCTCGCCGCCAACACGAGCTTCGCGGACTTCCCGCGCCTCTCCTCGTTCCTGGCCCGCGATGGCTTCATGCCGCGGCAGTTCGCGTTCCGCGGCGAGCGCCTGGCCTTCACGACGGGAATCGTGGCGCTGTCGCTCATGGCGATCGGGCTGCTCATCGGGTTCCAGGCCAGCGTGGCAGGCCTCATCCCGCTCTACACCCTCGGGGTCTTCCTGGCCTTCACGCTGTCCCAGGCCGGGATGCTCGTGCGCTGGTGGCAGCGGCGCGAGGAGGGCTGGCACTTCGGGCTCGTCGTCAACGGCGCGGGCGCCGCCACGACCGCGGTCGTGGCGCTCGTCGTGGGGTCGAGCAACTTCTTCCAGGGTTCCTGGCTGGTGATGGTCCTCGTGCCGCTGCTCATGCTGATCCTGATGGGCATCAACCGCCACTACCGCCGCGTCGAGCAGGCGCTGGCGCTGGACCGCATCCCGATCGGCACCGAGCAGGCGCGCGACCCGATCGTCATCGTGCCGGTCGCTCGCCTCGACCGCGCCACCCGCCAGGCGATCGCCTTCGCCAACTCGATCAGCGACCACGCCACCGCCGTCCACATCACGAACGAGCCCGAGACGGCCGAGGCGCTGCGTCTCCAGTGGCCCGACTGGGCTGGGACGACGGATCTGGTGGTGGTGGAGTCGCCGTTCCGCGCGCTCATCGGTCCATTGCTGCGCTACATGGACGCGCTCCAGGAGCAGGACCCGAAGCGGCCCATCGTCGTCGTCCTGTCCGAGGTCGTGCCGCAGCACTGGTGGGAGTCGGTGCTCCACAACCAGACCGCGCTACGCCTGAAGCTGCGTCTCTTCGGGAGGCGCAACACGATCGTGGCCGACGTCCCGTACCACGTCGACCGCCCCTGACCAGGCGCACCGGCGTAACCGCCTCCGAACGGACCGATGACGGCCGGCCACACGGGCCCGCCGCGCTCACGCCCTGGAGGAACCGATGCGAACCCGATTCCTGACGACCCTCACGCTCGGCGCGGTCCTCGCCTTGCTCGGCGCGATGCTGATGAGCAGCGTCGCCATGGCCGCCGAGACGACGCTGACCGCCTCGCTCGCCGGCAGCGGTGAGGTTCCGGCGGGCGACCCCGATGGCACTGGAACCGCTTCGGTCGTCATCGACCCTGCCGCCGGCACCGTCTGTTACAAGATCACGACGCAGAACATCGCCGCGGCGACGATGTCGCACATCCACCTCGGCGGGGCCGGGGTCGCCGGCGACGTGGTCGTGCCGCTCGACACCGACGGCTTCGACGGCTCGACCGAGGGATGCACCTCGGGCCAGGATGCCGCGGCGCTGCAGGCGATCATCGACGGCCCCGCCGGCTACTACGTGAACGTCCACAACGCCGACTTCCCGGGCGGAGCCGTTCGCGGCCAGCTCGCCGCCGGCACAGTCCCGAACACGGCGCTTCCAGCGAGCGACGGCTCGCCAACGGCCATCGGCTTCCTCCTCCTGGCGCTGGCGCTCGTGGCGGGCGCCTGGCGGCTGGCGGCCGAACGCCGCTAGTCGCTCTCGGCCGGCGGGTGGCACGTGCCCGGTGCCTCCCGCCGGCCCACCGGGACGCGGCTGCCCGAGCTGATCGGTGGGCAGTCGCGCGAGGAGCTGCCGCTCCCGGTCGCCTACCCACAGGCCAATTGCCCGCAGGCGTGGTCGGCATCGGCCACCATCCAGCTCGCGCAGGTGATGCTCGGGATGTACCCGTTCGCCCCGCTGCGGCTGCTCGCCCTCGTCCGGCCGCGGCTGCCCGTAGGCATCGACGACGTGACGATCCACAACCTCCGCGTCGGCGATGCGCGGGTCTCCCTCCGGTTCCGGCGTCGCGACGACGGATCGGCCTCGCACGAGGTGCTCTCGCACAGCGGCGTCCTCCTCGTCGTGGAGGCACCCCCACCCGATGCTGCCGGAAACGAGGAGGTCGGCGAATCGGTCGCCCGGCTGGTCGTGGAGCACGCGCCGGGTCGATTGGCGCGAGCTGCCCGCCTGGCCCTGGGCATCCTGGGTCCGGCCTAGTCGACTGGGTCAGGCATCCGCCGGTGGCGACGGCCGGTGCGGGCGGCCCGGCACGCGGTCGATGAGGTGCTCGACCGCGTAGCCGTCGGCGGTCAGGGCATCGGCGATCAGCCGGCGGTGACAGCGCCACCAGACGGTCTCGGCGCACATGATCGCGAGACGCTCCCCGCGCGCTGCACGTCCCTCGAGCGCCGCGAGCGCGCCACGGAACGCGGGGGTCTCCATGTACGTCGCGTACGCCGCGAACGCCGGATTGCGCCAGCGTGCTGCTCCCGCCGAGATCGCGTCTGTCGAGCGGCGACCGCCCAGCCCATCTCCCCACCACTCGTAGCCGATGCCGCGGGCAGGCAGCTCCGCTGCCAGCCGCTCCTTCGACAGATGCGGCTGTCGGCGACCAGTCGGGTAACGCCGCACGTCGATCAGCGTCTCGACCCCGGCAGCCGCGAGGAGCGCGGCGAGATCGTCGGTGGTGCGGGTCCCATGCCCGATCGTCATGACCGCGGCCCTCGATGCGCCAGTCTCCGCGGGCGTCGACTCAGCAGTTCCCATCACAAGCAAGCATGACCTTCGCCCCGCCGCGATGCTGGACAGGCGTGATGAAATGGTCGACACGCGCCGGACTGGCGGCGCGCGTCGCGCACCCTCCGAGCAGGCGCCGATTGCCATGACGACCTTCACCTCTCCGGTCACCGGGCGGCTCTTCCCGCTGCAATGGCCCGTGCGCGAGCGACCACTGAACGATCGCCCGACGTACGAGGTCACCCGCCGCTTCGGCGACATGAGCATCCCGCAGTACGGTGCCCACACCGGCGTGGACGTCGGAAATGGGTTCGGTGGCGATCCGGTGATCGCGATGGCCGAGGGCGAGGTCTTCCTGGCGGCGCCGCACATCGACGGCGCGAAGATGGTCTGGATCAACCACGGCCACGATTTCCAGACGCGCTCGATCCATCTCGACCGCGTCCTCGTCGCTCCGGGCGACCACGTCGATCCGGGGGACGTGATCGGCACGATCGGCGCCACCGGTCTGACGCTGCTGCCGAACGGCCAGCGCGCGAACCACCTGCACCAGGAGCTGTGGATTGCCGGCAACCTCGCCGATCCCGAGCCGTACATGAACGGCAAGACCATCGACAAGATCACGAAGCGCACCGAGGAGGTCGACGTGGACGCTCGACACGATGTGCCGGTCGCCATCTGCCGCATCGCACCGGGCGGGACGCTGTATGCGGACCGCGACCGCCACGAGATCCTCGCCCGGCTCTGGCCGGGCGGCGACGGCATCGGTCTGTATCACCGTCCCTCCCCGGCGGTCCTGCCCGATGGTCGGGCGGCGCTGGCACGAATCAGGATCGACCTCCTTGCCGGGGCGCCCACGCGGTTGCGTGACGCCTGGATCGGCGACGACAAGGTCCGCAACGTCCGCGTCGCCTGAACAAGCCCAGCCTGATGGACCGATATCTCCTGGACCGCCATCCGGAGATGGTCGCGGTGCTGCATCGCAACCCCGTGCCCGCCTGTCACCTCGAGCTCGCGTTCGACCCGATCGAGATCGACGTCGACACCGCGTTCGCTCTCAGCGCCATGCCCGATACGCGGCCGTGTGAGCACTGCATCGGGATGCCCGACCCCGACGACTGACGACGCGCCACGGCGTCGGGGAAACGGCGATCAGGCTCGGCCCAGGTTCGTATTCGCCGGCTGGACTCGACGCACCGCCGGCGTCGAGCCGGGCTCGGCCACCAGGGAGCTTCCCTCTCCCCCGTGGAGCAGCTCCGCCAAGTCGCCGAATCTCGTCCCCGCGAGGTCCACGACGAACCGGCTGTCCGGGGCGGCCGGCACCGCCTTTCCCTCGATGGCGAGCCGGCTCCCGGGCACGGCCACCACCCCACCCGCCGCGGCTACCGCCTCAACCGGGATGCCGGAGAGGTCGACGTCGATCTGGGCGTCCTCCGGCAGCGCCATGCGGTCGGGTGCCGCAACCGGGCTGAGGCGGGCGAGGGGAATCCGCTCCACCGCGTCGCTGGCGAAGCGCAGGAGCTGCGGGGCTGCCGCAGCAGGCGCAGCCGAACCCGCGGCGGCATCGGGCTGAACGACCGGCTGGCCGAGCTGGGCGGCGCGCCGGGCCCCGGCCGCATCGGTCACGAAGCTCACCACCTGGTGCGTGGGGTTCGACCCCAGGCCCAGCACCAGGCCGGTCAGCACGACACCGATCTGGATCGCGCCGTTCCCCGGCAGCGGCGCCCCAGCCGCCGCGAACAGGTCGAGGCCCACGAATCCGGCCGCAGCGATCCCCAGCAGCGCGCCCATCAGCAGCGAGATCATCTTCTTGCCGGGGTTCTCCTTGAGGGCGCCGAGCAGGTCCAGCGCGCCAGTCGTCACCTGGCTCGCATCATTGAAGGCCCGTCGCACGACCGGTGTCGTCGAGCCGACGAGCGTGTCCACGCGTGTGATGGCCTGCGTGGTCGCGGTCGTCAGGAGGGCGACGCGCTGGTTGTCACGCGCGAGCGACCGGATCTGTCGCACCTGTGACAGCAGCGCCTTCTCCTGGTCACGGACCACCTGGATCTTGCGCTCCACGTCTGCGAACGCCGCGGTCCCCTCGGCGAGTCTGCCTTTCGCTTCCCCGAGCCCGGCCAGAGCCGCTTCGAAGACGGGCATCGCCGCCTTGTTCACCTCGGAGATCTGCTCGTCGACGGCCGCCTTGAACTGGTTCAGCGGCCACCAGCCGCTCAGGCGGCTCGCCATCAGCGACCAGAAGCCCTCGATGATGCGCTCGATCCCCAGCGCGGCGATGCTCACCACGGCGATGACCGCCGCTCCGTCGGCGAAGCCCGCGTTCGGGGTGGGACCGAACAGGGCGACCGCGATGGCTGCCGCGATCACCCCGAGGGCGAGAACCACGGCCGTGAGGTTGCCGCCGCGCGTCGTCCCGCGGTCCGGCGCCACCTTCTCCATCCAGTCGTCGTTCCAGCGCGGGTCGAGGGTCGCGTGGCTCGCGGTCATCTCGGGTCGCTCCTTCGCTGTCGCGGCGATGATCT
>DAINOY010000141.1:3454-5119 GCA_036743735.1 Chloroflexota bacterium | reverse complement strand
CGCATGCGACTGCCGGCGAAAGGCGAAGGTCCCGTGCGGCGTGGCGCCGAACGGGGCGAAGTCGCCGGTGCGCAGCACCCCGTGCTCGCGTCGCAGGGCAATGAGGCGGCGCGTGAGCGTGAGGATCGAGTACGGGTCTTCCGCCTGGCCGGCCACGTTGACGGCGGCGGCATCGGGCGCGAGCGGCAGCCATGGCCGCACGCCAGGCGGACAGAAGCCGGCGTTGGGTGAGGCGTCCCACTGCATCGGCGATCGCTCGGGATCCCGGCCCCGGCCCGGCTCGCGGCGCTCGACCGGGTCACGGGCGTCCCAGGTGGCAACCGGGACATCGACCATGCCGATCTCCTCGCCGTAGTAGATCGTCGGCGTCCCGCGCAGGCTCAGGAGGAGCAGCATGCCGACCTTCGCCTGGTCACGGCCGGCGCGCAGCTCGGATGCGAAGCGTGGCTGGTCGTGGTTGCCCAGGACCCAGCTCGCCCACGCGCCGGGCGGCAGGACCCCCTGAACCCCTTCGACAGCAGCCCGCACCGCCGCGGCGGTCCACGGCGCGTAGGTCAGGTGGAAGTTGAACGGGACGTGGATCTCGTCCTGCCGCTCGCCGTAGTACTGCGCCCATACCGCGTAGTCGGGGTGGTGCAGCTCGCCGATGCTGACGCGATCGCCCGGATACGACTCGAGCAGCTGGTGAAACGACCGATACAGCTCGTGCATGTCCGGATGGTTGTGATCGTGGAGGTGCAGCTGCGTCCCCCAGGCGCCCAGCCTCGCGACATCCGCCTGCGACCGGTTCGGCGGGTTGTCGCGCAGCTGCGGGTCCTTCATCACCATCGGCGCGACGTCGATCCGGAACCCGTCCACGCCGCGATCCAGCCAGAAGCGGGCGACGTCGAACATCGCCGCGCGCGTCGCTGGATTGCGCCAATTCAGGTCGGGCTGCTCGGGCAGGAACGTGTGCAGGTAGTACTGCTGCGTCGCCTCGTCCCACTCCCAGGCGGGGCCGGCGAACATGCTGATCCAGTTGTTCGGTGGGCCCCCGTCGGCGGCCGCGTCACGCCACACGTACCAGTCGCGCCGCGCGCTCTCCCTCGAGCCGCGTGACTCGACGAACCACGGATGGCGATGTGAGGTGTGGTTCGGGACATAGTCGACAAGGACGCGAATCCCACGCTCGTGCGCGGCGGCGAGGAGCGCGTCGAAGTCCGCGAGCGAGCCGAAGAGCGGATCGACATTCGTGTAGTCGGCCACGTCGTAGCCGAAGTCGGCCATGGGCGAGGGATAGAACGGCGCGATCCAGATCGCATCGATGCCCAGCCAGGCGAGATAGTCGAGGCGATCCGCGATCCCGCGCAGGTCACCGGTGCCATCGGCGTTCGAGTCCTGGAATGAGCGCGGGTAGATCTCGTAGACGACGGCGGTCTGCCACCATCGCGGGAGGCTGCGCATGCTCACCCAGCGCAGCCTAGCCCCATGGCGCTGCCGGCGCAGGGGAACGGCGGACTCGACCGTTCTCGGTGTTTGCTAGCATCGGCGGCGATGACCGAACCGGTTCCGGCCCCACCGCTGCAACCCGACGATGCCGAGGATGCCGCGCGCGGGCGTGGTCGAACCGCGCCGCTCAGCGAGTTCGAGGCCGAACGGCTCTTCCGCGAGGGCGTCGGGCTCTTT
>DAINOY010000141.1:0-3444 GCA_036743735.1 Chloroflexota bacterium | reverse complement strand
GAGGGGCGCTCGATCGTCGGCACGGGCGTCGTGCTCTTCAACGGCGTGCGCTACTGGCATGCCCATGAGGCGTGGGAGACGCTGTGGCGTGCCGCCGACGACGCCGAGCGGGATTTCTACCAGGGGCTGATCCAGGTCGCCGCGGGCCTGCTCCACCTCCAGCGCCGCAATGCGCGTGGCGCCCGCAACAAGCTGCGCGAGGGGATCGCAAAGCTCGAGCCCTACAGCCCCAAGCACCGGGGCATCATCGTCAACGAGCTCATCGGCAAGGCCCAGCGCACGCTCGACGACCTCGACGCGGGGTATCTGCCGTATCTCATCCCACCGGTGATCCGGACGGTCGAGATCGACGCCCCCGATTTCAACCGATGACTCCGTCCGGAGACGAGCCCTCGTTCCGCATCGAGCATGACTCGATGGGGGAGGTCCGCGTGCCGTCGTCCGCGAAGTGGCGCGCGCAGACGCAGCGCGCGGTCGAGAACTTCCCGATCAGCGGCCGGCCCATCGAGCCGTCGCTCATCCGTGCACTGGCCCTCATCAAGGCTGCGGCGGCCAAGGTCAACGCAGAGCTCGGGGTCATCGAGCCGGCCATGGCCGATGCCATCCGCGCCGCGGCGCTCGAGGTCGCCGACGGACGGCACGACGCAGAGTTCCCGATCGACGTCTTCCAGACCGGCTCGGGCACGAGCAGCAACATGAACGCGAACGAGGTGATCGCCAGCCTTGCCGAGGCGCGGCTGGGTGCATCGGTCCATCCGAACGATCACGTCAACGCCAGCCAGTCGAGCAACGACGTCTTTCCGTCGAGCATCCACGTCGCTGCCACGGAGGCCGTGACGCGCGACCTGCTGCCGGCGCTCGACCGGCTGGCATCGGCCCTCGAGGCCAAGGCGGCCGAGTTCGCCGAGGTCGTGAAGTCAGGGCGGACGCACCTGATGGACGCGACGCCCGTCACCCTGGGCCAGGAGTTCGGCGGCTACGCGGCGCAGGTGCGGCGCGGCATCGAGCGCCTCCAGGCGACGCTGCCGCGCGTTGCCGAGCTGCCGCTCGGCGGGACGGCGGTTGGCACCGGGATCAATACGCCGCCGGGCTTCGCGGCGCGCGTGATCGCCGAGCTGCGGGATGCGACCGGGCTGCCGCTGAGCGAGGCGCCGGATCACTTCGAGGCGCAGGGCGCGCGCGACGGGCTCGTCGAGCTCTCCGGGCAGCTGCGGACGATCGCGGTGAGCCTGACGAAGGTTGCCAACGACATCCGCTGGATGGGCTCCGGTCCACGTGCCGGGCTGGCCGAGATCAGCCTGCCGGACCTCCAGCCGGGCAGCTCGATCATGCCGGGCAAGGTGAACCCGGTCCTCGCCGAGGCGCTGCTCATGGTCTGTGCGCAGGTCGTCGGCAACGATGCGACAGTCGCCTGGTCCGGCGCCGCGGGCAACTTCGAGCTCAACGTCATGCTGCCGGTCATCGCGCGCAACGTGCTGGAGTCGGTGCGGCTGCTCTCCGCGGCGTCGCGCACGTTCGCGGAGCGTTGCGTCGACGGGATCACGGCGAACGTCGAGCGAGCGCGCGAGTACGCCGAGGGCTCCCCATCGATCGTCACGCCGCTCAACCGCTACCTGGGCTACGAGGAGGCGGCAACGATCGCGAAGCAGGCGCTCGCGGAGCGCAAGACGATCCGCGAGGTCGTGCTCGAGCGCGGCCACGTGCGTGAGGGGCGGATCACCGAGGAGCAGCTCGACCGCGCTCTCGACGTGCTGAGGATGACCCGGCGACCCGAGTAGCCCGAGATATCTTCCCTGGGGCGGATTCGTTCGACCTGCTCGCAGCCTGACCGGACCGTCCAATTTCATGCCGCGTGCGCGTCACGCGCCTATCGATGCCCTCGGATGGGCTCAACGCGCACCTGGCGTGAATCCGGACCGCCGAACGATCAATCGCGGGAGGTTGGCGTCCGACGAGGGCTCAACGCGCACCTGGCGTGAATCCGGACCGTTCGCGCGGCGGAAAGCGCTGAGCCAGCGGCGACGCCACCTGGCCCGACAACCAGCCCGGGCGTGCCTCGGCTCCATGCCGAAGCGACCAGACTCATACCAGGCGCGCGTTACGCGCCGGAGTTCGACGTCGGACGGGCCCAATGAGCACGGGGCGTGAATCTGGACGGTTAGACGCCGCTCCGGCGCCGTGGACCTGGTCGTTTCAGACCGCAATGCGCACGTCACGTGAATCTGGACGTTCCGCGCCCTTCGAAGGCACCGCCCGCCATGGGGCACGCCACCAGCGACGACGCCACCAGAGCATGGAGCAGCCAACCCCTTCCCGTATCGGGCGTCGCACCGTATTCTGCCGCGCATGGCACGTGACGAGAAGCTCGACCTGCTGCGGCGCATCCCGCTCTTCGCCGGACTCGGGAACCGGGAGGTCGAGCGGCTCGGCCAGCTCACCGACGAGATCGACCTGCCGGCGGGGAGGGTCCTGATGCGGCAGGGCGAGAACGGCTCGGAGCTGTTCGTGATCGTGAGCGGCACGGCATCGGTGGAGCGCGACGGCGAGGCCCTGCAGCCCTGCGTCGCCGGCGACATCCTGGGCGAGATCGCGCTGGTCGACGGCGGACCGCGCAGCGCCACGGTCACCCTCCAGGCACCGTCGCGGCTCCTGGTGCTGACGCGGACGGCGTTCCACTCGCTGATGGACGAGTTCCCATCGGTCCGCCAGTCGGTCCTCGAGACGCTCGCCCAGCGGGTACGCGGGCTGGAGCGCGACGCCTACCACTGAGCCAGCCCGGGGACAGGCACACAACGACGCCGGCCCATCGCTGGACCGGCGTCACTGGTTGGTCGGCGTGGCGGCCGTGCCACTACTTCAGCCCCGTAACGTTACGAAACGAACAAAACGACCGCCGCACCGGCTCTTCAATTGTTCGTCCATCATCGGGCTGCCGGCGACGAGCGAGTAGGGGCAATTGTCCCGACCCGGCCGGGATCGGCCCGCGGCGTACAATCTAGGCGCCACGCCCGTTCGTGTACCGATGTCGCCCACGCCTCGCGCGTCGTGGCGCACGAATCCATGCACCAGGAGATGACGACCAGCCGTGTCCACCACGTATCGCAACCTGATCGGCGGGGAGTGGGTCGATGCCCGCTCCGGCGGCCGTTTCACGAGCACCAGCCCCGCGAACCACGACGACGTCATCGGTGAGTTCCCGTCCTCGGGGCCGGCGGACGTGGATGCCGCCGTCGCGGCGGCGAAACGCGCCTACCCGGCGTGGAGCAGCATGCCGGCGCCGAAGCGCGGCGAGATCCTGTTCCGCATTGCGCGGCTGCTCGCCGAGCACAAGGAGGAGCTCTCGCGGCTCATGACCCGCGAGATGGGCAAGGTGCTCACCGAGGCACGCGGCGACGTGCAGGAAGCCATCGATGTGGCCTACTACATGGCCGGCGAGGGGCGGCG
>DAINOY010000140.1:0-5122 GCA_036743735.1 Chloroflexota bacterium | reverse complement strand
TGGGCGGGCACGACCACCTGTACGAGCGGTTCGCGCGGCAGACGCCCGGCGGGGCGCGCGATCGCCGGCACGGCGTTCGCCAGTTCATCGTCGGCACGGGCGGCGTGGGGTTCGCCCAGCCGCGCGGTCGCCACCGGAACCTCCAGTCCCGTCAGCACCGCCACTTCGGCGTCCTGAAGCTGACGCTGCACCCGCGGCGCTACGACTGGCGGTTCGTCACCGGCGGGCACCGCGTCATGGATCACGGCAGCACCCGCTGCCACTGAGGCGGCGGCGCTTGATTCGACGGGCGCCCTGTGAGACGGTCCGGGCGCACCGGTTCCCACACGGAGGTGAGCTGTGCCCAAGTACCTGGTCAAAGCCCAGTACACCGCGGAGGGCGCAAAGGGCATCCAGAGCGCCGGTGGCACGAGCAGGCGCGACGTCGTCGCGAAGATGGCCGAGGGGCTGGGAGGAAGCCTCGAGAGCTTCTACTTCGCGTTCGGCGAGACCGATGCGTACGTCCTGCTCGACCTTCCGGACAACCGGGCCGCCGCGGCGGCGTCGATCGCGGTCGGCGCGACCGGCGCGGCGACCTCCGAGGTCGTCGTGCTGCTGACACCCGAGGATGTCGACGCCGCGGCCGGGCTCTCGGTCGAGTACCGCCCGCCCGGGAGCTAAGCGCCTCCCGGGGACGGCGTTCGGATTGCGGAGATGACCGGCCGGGCGCGCCAGGTCGTCGCCGCGACGACGAGCCCGCTCACCGCGGTGAGCACCGCGACGACAGCAATGGCGGCGGACGGGCTCGCAAGATCGGTCCCGATGCCTGCGATGAGCGCACCGAGCGCGAAGCCGAAGTCGCGCCAGAAGCGGTAGACGCCGACGACCCGGGCCCGGTCGCGAGGCTGGGCTGCGTCGGAGACGGCGGCGATCAGCGTCGGGTACACCATGGCCGTGCCGGCTCCGAGGAGGAATGCGGCGATGACGGACGGCGGGAATGCGCCGTCACCGGCCACGAGCAGCCCCAGCGCGGCCGCCTGAACCAGCATGCCGATCGCGATGAGCGGCTTTCGGCCGGCGGTGTCGCTGAGCCAGCCCGTGGCGAGCTGGCCCCCGCCCCACACGACCGGGTAGACGGCAGCGACGACCGCGATGTCCTCCACGCTCGCGCCGTGCGCCGCCAGGTAGAGCGGCGCCAGGCCCCACGCGAGCGCGTCGTTCAGGTTGTTCACGAGCCCGGCCTGGCAGCACGACCGCAGCACGGAGTCGTGCAGGCTGGCGTGGGCGAAGGCGGTCCGCAGCGTGTGCGGCTCGGCGGTCGAGTCGTGCCCGCGCTGCTCGAGCTCGACGTGGGCGCCGGTGTCGCGGACGAAGCGCACCGCCAGGACGGTGCCTGCGAGCGCGATGATGGCGGCGCCAACCCAGACGACGCTGCGAGGCGCGTAGCTGGCTGCGAGCACGCCGGTCAGAAACGCGGTGGCGGCGACGCCGAGGTACCCCGCCGCCTCGTTCAGGCCGAGCGCGAGGCCACGGCGGGCGGGGCCCGCCAGGTCGATCTTCATGACCACGGTCATGGACCAGGCCAGCCCCTGGTTGATCCCGAGGAGGATGTTGGCGGCGACGACGAACCCCCAGCTGGGAGCGAGGCCGACGAGAAGCGGCACCGGCAGCGCGGCGAGCCAGCCCACCACGAGCACGCGCTTCCGGCCCAGCCGCTCGGCAAGGCTGCCCGCGGCCAGGTTCGTGCACGCCTTGGCGATGCCGAAGGCGAGGACGAACGCCATGATCGCGGTCTTGGAGCGCAGCCCGAAGTCGTGCTGCCCGACGAGCGGCAGCACGCTTCGCTCCAGGCCCACCATCGCCCCCACCAGCGCGTTCAGGCCGACGAGCAGCGAGAACTGCGCCGCGTTCGCGCGCAATCCCAGCCGAACCGTCACAGATCCACCGTAACCTCGGGCGCGGGCGCTGTAAACCGGCGCCGGTCGCACGGCGGCGCCGGCCCTCAGATGATGTTCAGCTCGGGGCGGACCGTCCGGCCGGTGAACCGATCCGCGGAGAGGCCGCTCACGTCGACGAAGGGCGCCTCTCCGAGATAGAGGTCGCGGACGACCTCGCCGACCGCGGGCCCCTGGAGGAACCCGTGCCCGGAGAACCCGGTCGCGTAGAGAAACCGGGAGACGGACGGGGCCTCGCCGATCAGCGCGTTGTGGTCGGGCGTCACCTCGTAGCAGCCCTTCCAGCCCCCCGCGATCCCCATGTCGAGCAGCGCCGGGGCCCGGCGCTCGGCGACCGTCATCACCTTCAGCAGCCAGTCCGGATCCGTGGGAGCGTCGAGCCCGGGCTCCTGATCCGGATCCGCCATGCCGAAGAGCAGGCCCGGGCCCTCCCGGTGGAAGTAGAAGCCGCTCGTGAAGTCGATCGTCATCGGGATCGACTGTGGCAGGCCGTCGACCGCCGCCGTGAACCCCACCTCCCGGAGATACGGCTCGACGGGGAGCCCGACTCCGACCATCTCGCCGAGCGCGCGCGACCAGACCCCGGCCGCACAGACGACCGCGCCCGTCGCGATCCGGCCCTGCGTGGTGGCGAGAGCCGCGATCTCGCCGCCGTCGACCTCGATCCCGGTCGCCGCGCACCCGATGATGATCCGCACGCCGAGACGCCGTGCGCCGGCCGCGTATCCCTGGACGACGGCTTCGGGGCTGGCGTGGCCCGCGAGCGGGCAGATCGAGGCGCCCAGGACGCCGTCGACCCCGGCCAGCGGGCTGAGGCTGCTCGCCTCGTCGGCGCCGATCATCCGGCTCGGCACCCCGAGCTCGTTTTGCCTGGCGACGTTCTCCGCGAACCGCTCCACGTCGCCGGGGCGGTCGAGCAGGAACAGGTAGCCGACACGGTGGAGATCGATCTCCCAGCCCGGCCGGTCTTCGAACGCGGCGAAGGCCGAGAGGCTGCGAAGCGCGATGGCGACGTTGACGGGATCGGAGAACTGCGCGCGGACCCCGCCGGCCGCCCGGCTGGTCGAGCCCGATGCGAGCTGATCGCGCTCGACGAGCACGACGTCCGGAACGCCGGCCTCGGCGAGGTGGAACGCGATGCTCGTGCCGATCACGCCGCCGCCGATCACCACCACCGACGCTCGATCGGGATGAGCTGGAGTGCTCCGGTCGCTCACGCGGCGTCATCGTAGGCAATCCGCCCCGCGGGCGTGCGCGACTCGCCCGGTAGGAACTCGCGACGGCGCAGCCACCAGCAGACGGGAGGAACTGCCGCATGCTCTTCCACATCAAGCAGTCGCACGCACCGAAGGACTGCCCTACGGCAAAGGCGGGTCGACCTCGCTGTTCGACGGCGAGTCGAAGGACGCGACGATCCGCGGCTACTGGCTGGCGTTTCCGCAGCACACGACCTCTCTCGTCGTCGAGACGGACGACATCGCGCGCACCTCCAGGCCTTCCTCCAGCCGGGGGCCGGCGTGACGACCTGCGAGATCACGCCGGTCAGCGACAGACCCGTTCCGCTCCGCGCCTAGCGTTCGAGCGCGCGGTCAACGGAACGGTCGCGTTTCTGCGCGGCTGAGCGGATCAGGCGGGGGCGACCGCGAGGGTTACGTCCTGCTGCGAGGGCCCTCGACCTTCGCCGGACAGGGCCGGCGAGGCGGACCGGAACCCCCAGATGAGCGGATATGGATCGTCACGCGGCCGGACACCCCAGGCTCTCGTTGACGCGACTCGCGCGGAAACATAGGATGGGCGCTCGCCCCTGACGCAGGAGGTCGTCGATGTCCTGGAGCCTCAAAGGGAGCTACGCCGAGACGTGCTCGTGCGACCTGATGTGCCCATGCAACCTGTCGTTCGATCACGGCGCCACCTACGACTTCTGTCGCGCGACGCTGGTCTTCAGCATTCGCGAGGGTGAGATCGACGGCACCGACGTCGGCGGGCTCACGATCGCGGCGATCATCGACACGCCGAAGGTCATGACCGACGGGAACTGGCGGCTCGGCGTCCTCGTCGACGAGCAGGCCACCGACGAGCAGCTCGAGAAGCTCGTCCAGGTGTTCAGCGGGCAGCTGGGTGGCCCGATGGCCGGCATCGCTCCGCTGGTAGGCGAGATGCTCGGCGTCGAGCGAGCGCCGATCGATGTGCGCGACGATGGAATCCGTCACAGCGTCCGCGTCGGTGACGTGGTGGACTTCGAGATCGAGGACATCGTGCCCTTCGGCATCGAGACCGGAGAGCCGGTTCGCTTTGCCGGCATGTTCCACCCCGTGGCCTCGGACCTGACCATGGCCGAAGCGACGCGGTCGCGGATCAACGCGTTCGGCATCGAGTACGAAGGCAAGTCGGGGCTCTCGACGTCCGAGTTCTCCTGGGCAGCCTGAACGCGTGATCGCCCCGGCGCCCGAGCGGACCGTCAGCGGCGCAGGCCTCGCCCCCGCGTTCACGGCTGTCCGTGCTCGGCTCGGGCTCGTCGCGCTCCTCCTTGCCCTTGCATGCGCATGCTGGTGGTGGACTGCGGGACAGATGCAGGGGATGGACGACGGCCCATGGACCGGCCTCGGGACGCTGGGCTGGTTCATCGGCGTGTGGGTGGTGATGATGGCCGCGATGATGTTTCCGTCGGTGGCTCCGACGGTGGCCCTGTATTCCCAGATGACCAAGGAGCGATCCCTGAGCGCTCCGCTTGTCTTCGCGGCGGGGTATCTCGTCATCTGGGCCGGCGCCGGGATCCTTGCCTTCGCGATCGCGACGGCCGGTGAGCGGATCGCAGGCGACGTCCTGGCCTGGGATCGCGCTGGTCAATGGGTCGCGGGCGGGACGCTTCTCGTCGCAGCCGGCTACGAGCTGACTCCGCTCAAGGACGTCTGCCTTGGCAAGTGCCGCAGCCCGCTGGGCTTCTTGCTCGGCTCATGGCGCGGCGGCCGGTTGGGCGCGTTGCAGATGGGCGCGAAGAACGGGGCATGGTGCCTCGGATGCTGCTGGGCGCTCATGGCGTCGCTCTTTGCGCTCGGGGTTATGAGCGTCGCGTGGATGGCGTTCGTCGCCGCGCTCATCGCGCTCGAGAAGACCGCTCCCTGGCGTCGGATCGCCGCCTACGGGACGGCCGCGATTCTCTGCGGGCTGGGCATCCTCCTGCTCGTGGC
>DAINOY010000139.1:0-5126 GCA_036743735.1 Chloroflexota bacterium | reverse complement strand
AGATAGAGGGCGGAGGTCTCCATCGTGTATTCCGCGGCGGCGGCCGGCGCCGGCACCAGCCCGGCGGGCACGATCCCGGCGAGGAGCAGCGCGACGACGAGGATCCGCAGCAGGCGGACGCTCATCGGGGCGACCCGCGCAGCCACGCGACCAATCCGCGCCGGCGCCGCTTCGGCGGTGGAGGACCATCCCAGGCCGGCAGGCCCGCCTCGACATCGGCGCGATAGGCGTCCAGGAGGTGTGGGTTGCGGCCGATCCGGCCGGCGACGTCGGGCAGGGTCCCGCGGTCGGCGACAGCCGGCGCTGTCTCCTCCAGCAGCCGATCGGCCACGAGCGCCAGGCGCACCAAGCCGCGCCCGAGGTCGTCGAGCGTCGTGTCGCGCAGGGGGAGCTCGGTCATGAGCATCGGGCGGTCGTCATCGGTCATGGCGAACTTCACGAAGGGATGGTCGAAGTTGGCGCGGAGCATCCGCAGGAACGTCTTCTTCGGGATCTCCATCGCCTCGAGACCGTAGTAGGCCCAGAGCATGAGACCGACCCCGTCGACCCACGCGACGGTGACGCGCAGGTCGTAGCGACGTTCGCCGTCGATGATGACATCTCGGCTCATGGCCGGCTCACCGGCGGACCCTGTGCCGCCGATGACCTCGATCCCGAGCTCCTCGAGCCAGCGACCGAGCGGCGGCGCTCCGCCCGACGCGGGCAGCGGCTCAGCCAGCGTGCCGCACCGTGGCGCCCGACGCGATGCGCATCCCCGGGAAGTCGCCAGCAGCGGCCCGCGGATCGATCCGGCAGTTGCGCCCGATCCGCGTCCTGGCTGGGATGTGGGCCGCCTTTCCGACGATGGTGATCCCCGAGGTGAGGCGCTCCGGCTCGTCGCGGTTGGGCGTGAGGTCCCGGCCGGAGCCGACCACCGCCTTCTCGCCGACGCGGCAGTCCTTGTCGACGATCGCGCGATCCAGCCTCGCGCCGGCCTCGACCACCGTGTCGAACATGACGATCGAGTCGCGAACCACGGCGCCGGCAGCGATCCGAACGCCCGGGGAGAGGACGCTGTGTTCCACGGTGCCCTCGACGACGCAGCCGTGGCTCACCATCGAGCGCGTCACCGTGGCGCTGGCGCCGATCCGCGCGGGGGCGCGCTCCTCGGACCTCGTGTAGATGAGCCAGCCCGTCTCGTAGAGGTCGATCCCCGGATCGTCGGAGAGCAGGTCCAGGCTCGTGCGCCAGTAGCTCTCGATCGTTCCGACGTCCTGCCAGTAGCCGGTGAACTCGTAGGCCGCGACCCGCCTGCCCTCCTCGAGCATGCCGGGAAGCACGTGCCGGCCGAAGTCGGGCCACTCATGCCGCAGCGCGTCACGCAGGCCCGGCCAGGAGAAGACGTACACGCCCATGCTGACGAGGTTCGACGGCGGCTTCGACGGCTTCTCGATGAAGTCGGTGACCATTCCCAGCTCGTCGAGGGCGAGGATCCCGAAGCGATGCGCCTGCTCGATCGGCACGCGCATCACCGCGCAGGTGATGTCCGCCTGGGTGGACCGATGTCGGTCGAGGAACGGCCGGTAGTCCATCTTGTAGATGTGGTCGCCGGCCAGCACCAGGACCAGCTCCGGTTCACGGTCCGCGACGAAGTCCAGGTTCTGCAGCACGGCGTCCGCCGTCCCGCGATACCACTCGCGAGCCCGGTTGCGGCCGAGGTACGGCTGGAGGAGCGTAACGCCGCCGCGGCTGCGGTCGAGGTCCCACGGCCGCCCGACGCCGATGTGGTCGATGAGCGAGCGCGGCGCGTACTGGGTCAGGATTCCCACGTCGGTGAGCCCCGAGTTCACCGCATTGCTGAGCGCGAAGTCGATGATCCGGTACTTCCCGCCGAAGGGGACGCCCGGCTTCGCGCGCACCTGGCTGAGGATCGAGAGCCGCTCTCCCTCGCCGCCGGCCAGGATGAGGGTCAGAACCGGATTCGCCACGCCGCCGATTCTCGCACGGGGTGGCCCGCTGCGCCTCGTGCGGTGGCGTGGCGGTTCGCCACCGCTCGTTCGACGAGCGCATCTGCGCGGGAAAGGCCGTTGAAGCGGGGTGGCTCGCTCAGCGAGCCGAAGAGGCCTCTGCGGCTCCAGCCGCACGATGCGGCTCGCTCAGCGGGCGGACACGCCCCGACCGAGCCGGTCGCGCTTCACTGCGCCGCGCCCCGACCAAGCGCGCCACGCTTCACGCCACGCTCGCGCCACCCAGCCCGCAGGGCGACGAGCGCGGGAACGAGCAGGCCCGGCTGCGGTGGCGACGGCTTGTTCTGGCCCGGCGGTCCCCCGCCGTTCCCAGGCGGAGGAGGCACGGTGGGCTCGGGGCCTGGCGAGGCGGGCGGCCCCGACTCGCCCGGCGACGGTGAGGGCTTCGGGGTCGACGTGACCCGACCGCAGATCGCGGGGAAGCCCGGGTTGCCGTAGAGCGGCGAGATCCGGTAGCGGGTATTCGGGTTCTCGGGCTGCGCCGGATCACCGCGGGCGCCCCAGTCCTTGCTGACCATGCGATCGGACCAGCGCTGCGCCGCGGCGACCCAGGTCGACGGCCGCGCGGGCGATGCCTGGCCCACGTACTGGACCAGGTCCAGGCAGCCCTTGCCGTGGACGTTGTCGACCGGCGGCAGGTTGTCGGAGAGGAACGGCATCGTCATCGTGCCCGAGCACGCGTTCGTGGCCGCCATGCCGCTGTAGCGGCAGACGGTGACGTTCGTGATCCCCTCGGGTTGGTCGAAGGTCGTCTGGCCCACCGGGGTGTGGTCGTTCCACTCCCACGGCTGGTTCAGCGCGACCTGCATGAACTCGTGCCACAGGAAGAGCGGGCCATCGGCGCTGAAGAGGCCCACGCCCAACACGTTCGACATCGGCTCCTGGTTGTTGTTCCCCATCCACACGCCGGTGGTCAGCGAGCCCGGCACATAGCCGAAGCCGGAGACGTCGCGGAAGTCGTTCGTCGTCCCGGTCTTGAAGCCGGCGGGGCGGCGCTGGCCGTCGGGTGTGACGAGCATGGCGCGCTCGCCCCACAGGAGGTTGCGGCCGGGATCGGTGTTGCCCTCGAGGATCCAGTGGGTGAGGTAGGCCTCGGCCGGGGTCATCGGCTCGGTCGTCGTCGAGTCGAGCGACCGCTCGAGGTTGTAGACGATGTTCCCGTCGCGGTCGCGGATCTCACGGATCGTGCGCGCCTGGTGAAGCTGGCCCTGCTCGGCGAAGACGCTGTACGCCTGCGTCATGTTCGTCAGGTTGACCGGCACTGAGCCCAGGGTGAGGGTCAGCCCGGGATCGAGGCCCATGATGTAGTCGCGCGGCGCGATCCCCATCGATTCGGCGAACTGTGCGGTCGTCTCCGCGCCGACGAGGTACTGCATCTGCACCGATGGGATGTTCAGCGAGTAGCGCAGCGCGTCCATCGCCAGCACGGGGCCGTGCTCCTGGATGTCGGCGTTGGTGGGGATGTAGCTGCTGCTCGAGGTCAGGCTGAACTGGGTGGCGGCGTCCACGAACATCGTCGAGACGGTCGCCGCGCGCGCCTTGAAGGCCGATGAGTAGGTGATCGGCTTGAAGGCCGATCCCGGCTGGCGCAGCCCCAGCCCGGCCACGTCGAACTCGCCCTGGACCCGGGGGTCGTCGCGGTTGTTGAAGTCCTTCGACCCGATGTAGGCCACGATCTCGCCGGTCGCCGAGTCGATCGACACCAGCGCCCCGTTGCCCACGTTCTTGTCGGCGAGGTTGGCGACCCACTTGTTCACGAGCTCGCGAGCAACCTGCTGCAGGTCGTAGTCGAGCGTCGTCGTGATCTGGTAGCCGCCGGTGCGAACGTCGAGCTCGGGATTCTGCGAGCCGAGTGCCTCGAGGATCTGCGCCGCCTCGGTCCGCACGCGGTAGGTGAAGTGTGGCTCGAGGAGCGGGGTCGTGATGCTGCTCGGCTTCATGTCGAGCCAGGTCGTCGCGACCGCCTCGTCATGCTGCGCCTGGGTGATGTACCCGTCGCGCAGCATGCTCTCGAGCACGAAGTTGCGCCGCTCGAGCGCCGGGCCCGCCGCTGCCTCGCTGCCCGGCTCGCCCGCAGGGTTCTGGTACGGGTCATAGAAGCTCGGCGCCTGCGGTAGTCCGGCGATGAACGCCGACTGCGCGATCGACAGCTGCGAGAGGTCGGTGATGCCGAAGTAGTTCGCCGCCGCGGCCTTGATGCCGTACGAGCCGTGCCCGTAGAAGACGAGGTTGAGGTACGTGGCGAGAATGCGCTCCTTGCCCTCGCGCCCGGGATAGGCGGCGGTCACGTTGCGGGCGAAGATGTTCTCGCGGATCTTGTCGGGGATGGAGGGATCGTTGCGCGGCGGGGGCGGCTGGCAGACGTCCTCCTCGGCCGGCTGCTCCCCCTCCTCGGGCGGCAGCGTGGCGGCCGGCGCCAGGCTGCCGAGTGCCTGCTCGCTCGATGACGGTGCCGCGGGGCCGCCGGCCTGCGACTCGGCGAGCACCTCGGCATAGTCGATCATCTGCTGCGTCAGCGTGGAGGCGCCCTGGGTGATCTCGCCCGCCTGGAGGTTCGCGTAGGCTGCCCGGATCGCGGCGTAGTAGTCGATCCCGTCGTTTGTCCAGAAGGTGCGGTCCTCGGCCGCCACCGTGGCGTTCACGAGCGGCTCTGGGATCTGATCGAAGCCGACCGACTCCCGGTTCTGGCACTCGAAGCGGGCCAACAACCGCGCGCCCGTGCGGTCGTAGACGTAGGAGGTCTGCGGCAGACTGATCTCGTCGAGGATGTGCGGATCGGGCAGGTCCGAGGCGAAGTAGTTGTATGCCGCGAGCATGCCGCCGGCGGTGCCGAGAATGGACCCGCCGATCATGACGACGAACACGCCGACGATCGCGAGGAAGAACGTCGTGAGCCCGCGGCGGCGGGAGGCGCGCAGTCCCTGGATCTTGCGCGTGAGGAGCTGGCGGCGGCGCCGCTGCATGGCGGGATGCATCGACCCGGTACGGTAACAGGCGTGGCGCAGCCGGTCGAATGACCCCTCGAAGCAGCTCGCGCGCTCATTCCCTGGTGAATCGTTTGGTCGGGAGCTCCGAGTTGGCGGCCGTGTCAGTCACCTGGGAATGAAATCGGGCTGAATC
>DAINOY010000138.1:235-5127 GCA_036743735.1 Chloroflexota bacterium | reverse complement strand
GCTCGGCCAGGGCGACTACTCGCTCGATCCGCCGCCGGACGGCGAGGTGCGCAACGCGCTCGATTACCGCCTCTTCGACGGCGCGACGGTTGGCGACCGCGAGCTGTTCTACGTCTACGACGCTGGGAACGCGCGGATCGTCGCCTTCAACCGCGCGGACGGTGCCTTCGTCCGCCAGTGGCTTGCACCGCGCTCGGGATCGGAGGCGGCGCTGCTCGGCGACGTGCTCGGGATGAGCGTCATATCCGTGGCCGACGGGCCACCATCGGCCTACCTGCTGACGTCCGATCGGCTGGTGCGGGTGGTCCTGGAGTAATCGGACGCCCGGGGGGGCCGAGGGCTAGAATCGGTCCATGGGCGAAGGACCGAACGGCCGGGTGCGGCTCATCGAGATGGTCGTCGAGAGCGTGCGCGTCCACATGCTCTCCAGCCAGCACGTGGTGATCCTGAAGGAATCCGAGAAGGACCGATACCTCCCGATCTGGATCGGTCCGTCCGAGGCGAACGCCATCGCCATGCGCCTCCAGGGACTCTCCGCAGAGCGGCCGTTGACCCACGACCTGCTCGTGTCGGTGATCGGGGCTGCGAGCGCCGAGGTGAGCCGGGTCGTCGTCACCCACGTGACCGACGGGACCTTCCACGCGCGCCTCTACCTGGAGCTCGCCGACGGCGGGGAGACCGAGGTCGACTCGCGCACCTCGGACGCCATCGCCGTCGCCGTGCGCACCGGGTCGACGATCTATGTGGACGAGCGGGTCCTCGACGAGGCGGGAGTCGAGCCCGAGGAGGCGACGGCGGACGACGACGGCGACGAGAAGCTGGCCGTCTTCCGTGAGTTCGTGAACTCGCTCGACGTCGACCTGCCGGGGCAGGGCGGCGCGCCGCCGGAGGAGAGCTCTTCGTAGTTCACCGGGTGACCCAGATGTCGGGTTGGGCCGGGCGGGCCATTCACCGCATGCATGGAACGGCCGCGAAGCGGTGAATCAGGAGGACGGACGCGGGGAGCCGAGCACGTCGCGGCGGCGGGTCCACAGCGCCCAGCGCAGCCTGAAGATGTCGCGGAACGTGCGCAGGATCTTGCGGAACGAGGCGCCGGTGTTCGTCCCCGCGGCGCGCGGATAGTGCGTCACCGGCAACTGGGCGATCCGCTCACCGCGCGCCCGGAGCTTGATCAGCAGCTCCGCCGAGAGGAAGGGCGAGATGGCGTCGAGCCGCAGCCCGTCGAAGACCTCGCGCCGGAAGAGCTTCATGGCACAGTCGATATCCCGCACGCGCAGCCCGAAGAGCAGCGACACGATCGCGTTGTAGGTCTTGGCGATGAAGATCCGGTGCGGCGGATCTCGGCGCCGCCGACGCCAGCCGATCACGACGTCGACCGGACGCCGGTCGTCCTCCAGGCGCTCGAGGAGCAGGCGCATCTCGGCCAGATCGAACTGCAGGTCGCCGTCCGAGAAGCAGATCAGGTCGCCGCGCGCGTCGTCGAAGCCGGCGCGCAGCGCGCCACCGTAGCCGAGGTTCGCCTGGTGATGGACGCGCACCCGGGGATCGTCGGCCGCGATCGCATCGGCCAGCTCGCCGGTCCGATCGGTGGAGCCGTCATCGATGACGAGCACCTCCATCGACGGCACGAGTGGCCCGATGTCGGCCGCGACGTTCTCCTCCTCGTTGAAGGCGGGGAAGAAGAAGGTCAGGTGCGGGCGGATCGTGGCTGCATCGGGCGCATCGGTCATGACTCGGATGGCTCCTTCACACGCTGCAGCTTCGTGTAGCCCGCGTAGGTCGAGACGGTCTCGGTGTCCCAGAGGCGAAGCAGGCGCTCCGCCTCCCATTCGGGTGGAACGAGGTAGACCGGCCGCCGGCCGATGAAGGCGCGGATCGTGCCGTCCCATGTCAGGTAGCCATCGTCGAGCATGTTCCGCTCGTCGATGATGGTCACATCCGGGCGCTCACCGAGAATCCAGCGATGGTACCAGAGGGGCGTCGAATAGCTCCACCACGACAGGATCACCGCGTCCGGCGGAAGGGCTTCGAAGACCGATGCCACCCAGCGATCGGCCTCGTCGTCGTCGCTGCGATCCCGTCGGTCGTAGAGCGTCACCAGGGAGCCCGCCGGCAGGAGCAGCGCGAGGAGCAGGACGGCAAGCGAGGCGCCGACCGCGACCCGCCGCCGTCCGATGCGACCCAGGCGCCGCCCGAGCTCGGCAGCCGCGCGCGCGCAGGTGGCTGCGACACCGGCGATCGCCACGCCGAGCAGCGCCGCGGCGATGATCACCGTGGTGAGGTAGTAGCGGTCGATATCGCCGTCCTGGAAGTTCATCGAGTACCAGATGTTGACGACGACGATGATCCCCAGGAAGAGGAACGTCCCCACCCGCCGCACGGCGACGGTGGCCGCGCCGAAGGCGACGAGCAGCCATCCAGGACCGATGAACTGGAGGGCGAGCACCCGCTCGGTCTTGTCCCAGCGCTGGCTGAAGAAGCCGAGCGGGTCGTCGAAATGGGCGAAGAGGTCGCGAAACTGCTCGGCGAAGAGCAGGTAGCGCAGGCGCTCCGGCGTGTCGGGGTGCGCGTAGAAGAGCGGCGGCGGCGGGTCGATCGCCGCGCGGATCGGGATGTACAGGTAGGTCCCGAGCCCGATCACCAGCAGCGCGGCACAGCCCAGGATCAGCCCCGGCCTGCGCCACAGCTGCGGATTCACGACGAATAGGAACGGCGCGATGCCGAAGGCGAGCAACCCGGTGAGCGGGTGATTTCCGAGTCCCAGCCCGAAGACGAGCGCCGCCGCCATGAGCCAGCCGCCGCTGCGTGGTGATCCCGCGCGCACGGCAACCCGCCAGGTGAGCAGCAGCCACAGGATCGAGGCCACGACGAGGGCGTGCAGGGCGTGGACATCCGCGCGCAGCGCGTTGTCCCACGGCTCGGAGGCCATCGCGAAGGCGAGGCCGGCGATCCCGGCTGATGCCGCCACCGTGGCGCGATGGCGCTCCTGGATGAGCCGCGCGGCGATGAGGGTCACGAGGCCGGCGGCCAGCGCCATCGAGACGCCGCTCATGAGGTTCATCCGGTACGCGACGCTGCCGAACGGGAGCTGGCTCCACGCCCAGCCCAGCAGCGTGTACGTCGGAAAGCCGGTCGGGTGGAAGATCGACAGCGTATGCGGCACGGTCTGCGCCTCGCCCGTATCCCAGAACCCGACGCCGGGCAGCATCGTGCGCAGGTAGATCCCGAACGCGAAGACGACGACGAGTGCCGCGGCGAACCAGGTCAGCCCGTCGTGGTAGCCCCGCTGGCGGCGGCCGCGACGGGAACCCTGGGGCGTTCCGGAAGCGTCTCGAGCCGGATGTATACTCACCGCCACCGTGCCGCTCGACACGCATCGGCGCTGCCCGTGAGCCAAGCGCCGTCCAGCAGGACCCGCGCCTCCGTGCGGCAGGGCGCGAGGTCAGCCGACCTGTGGGGCATCCCCGCCGGACATCTCCTCGTCGCTCTGCTCGTCATCGGGCTGCTCCTGCGTGGCTTCATCGCCGGGATCCTGCTGCCGCAGAGCGGATTCCGGATCGACACCGGCGACTTCACGACGTGGGCGATGCGCCTCGCCGCAGGTGGACCGGGCGAATTCTACGAGACCGGCTACTTCGCGGACTATCCGCCCGGATACCTCTACGTCCTGTGGGGCCTGGGCAGCATCGGCGCCGCGCTGGAGCCGGTGGTCGGGCTGAACATCACCGGCGGCCTCGTGAAGCTGCCGGGGATCTTCGGTGACCTCGGCGCCGCGACGTTGCTCTTCCTGCTCTGCCGCCGATACTTCAGCGACCGGGTGGCGATCGCCGCCGCCGCTGCGGTGCTCTTCAACCCCGGGACGATCTTCAACTCCTCGGTCTGGGGCCAGGTCGACTCGGTCGGCACGGCGGCGATCATCGGCACGATCTACCTGCTCGCGCGCGGGTGGACCGAGGCCGCCGGCGTGGGCGCCGTCCTGGCCCTGCTGCTGAAGTTCCAATACGCCTTCCTCATCCCGGTTGTCGCGCTCGTCGGGCTGAAGCGCCACCTCTTCGGCCGCTCCTCCGACCCGGAGCTCCATGACCGCCGGGACCCGCTGCGGGTGCTCACGTCGCTCGCCGCCGGGCTGGCCACGCTCGTCCTCATGATCCTGCCCTACGGCATGACGATCTGGGCGCCGGGCGATCCGAACCACTCGCTGTGGGGCAAGTTCACCGAGGCGGCGAGCACGTATCCGGGCACGACGATCAACGCCTTCAACCTCTGGATGAACCCGTTCAGCGGGCTTGCCGGCACCGGCTTCTGGGGCTGCGACCTGCCACCGAACCCGCCGACGTTCGCCGGCTGCGGGGTCGATGCGCCGGGGCTGCTGATCGGCGGTGTGCTGCTCTCCTGGCAGCTGATCGGGGCGGCGCTCTTCGTGGCCGTCGCCGCATTCGCGCTGTGGCGCGTCTGGCGCCGCGACGACGTCACCGGCGTGCTCCTCGCCTGCCTGCTCCTGGCGGTCGCCTTCTTCGTCCTGCCGACCCGCGTCCACGAGCGATATCTCTTCCCGGCGCTCGTGTTGGCGGCGCCGTTCGTGCTGCGCGGCTGGCGCGGCGCGCTGCTCTACGCGGGGATCTCGCTCTCGTTCTTCATGAACGTCTACTGGACCTACACCTACGACTGGCTGGGACGCACCGGCTCGTTCGTGAACCCCGGGTTGAACGGTCAACCGATGCAGCGCGACCCGCTGCTGAACGCCACGCTCATCTCGCCTCCAGGCATCTACCTCCTCTCGGCCGGGATCGTGGTCCTGCTGGGCTGGCTCATCTGGCTCATGCACAGCGACGCCTTCGGCGCGGCGGCGCGAGAGGTGGCGCCGCTCGCGCGCCCCGCGCGTTCACCCGTCC
>DAINOY010000138.1:0-225 GCA_036743735.1 Chloroflexota bacterium | reverse complement strand
GCGACGCCTTCGGGGCGGTGCTGGCGCGCGCCCCGGTTGCACGCGCCGAGCGTGCACCGGCTGCGGCTGCGACGACGGGGGCCGCCGCGCCGCCCCAGCCGCCGACGGCGTTGGGCCGATGGATCCCGTCCTGGCTGCGCACGGACCGGTCCGATCCGTTCTTCCGCGAGCCGCATCGGCGGCTGGATCGGATGGACCTCGCGATCCTCGTGGGCCTGGTGGTCC
>DAINOY010000137.1:0-5130 GCA_036743735.1 Chloroflexota bacterium | reverse complement strand
TCGGGACTGGACCGACCGCGACGCCGTCCGCCACGGTGGCGCCGGCCGGCAGCCCGGAAGCCAGCCCCGCGGCGAGCCCAGCTCCCGGAGACGAGCGAACCCCGATCACGCCTGCGGGCGTGGCCATCAACATCGTCCTCCAGACGCTCTTCCAGGCAGCGCTCGGCACGGCGGCAGGTTGGTACGGTGGCTACCTCCGCCGGCGGACCGTGGCCGGGCAGCCGCAGCAACGCAGGCGCCGCTGAAGCAACGCGCAGCGGCAACCGCGAACGGGCACGCTGCTTGCTACGTCCCGTCGGCCAGACGGATACGGCCGAGCGCATCCCGGTGCCGACGTTCTGCGGGCGAGATCGCCGCTGACGGAAGCTCGGGCCAGACGCGGCATTCAGATGTCGCCCTGTCGGCGCCCGCGTTCGGCCGCATCGTCGTTTGGAAGACCGTCGCGGGCTCCAGGACCCTCCGTACTGGAGTTCGCGACGGTTTTCTTGTGCCAGCCTACGGGCGGTGAGCCGATACCGCCTCCTTCGCGGCAGACATCGCGGCCCCGTACTCGGTGGCGAGGCCCAGCACCTCGCCGGTCGAGCGCATCTCCGGCCCCAGGTCGAGGCTGACACCGGGAAGTCGCCAGAGTGAGTCGACCGGCGCCTTGACCGCCACGAGGTCGCCGTCGGCGAGCAGCCCGGGCCGCAGGCCGACATCGGCCAGCGAAGCACCGAGAGCGCAGCGCACGGCCGCCGCGACGATGTCGCGCCCGGTCGCCTTCGCAACGATCGGCACCGTCCGGCTGGCGCGTGGATTTGCCTCGATGACGACGATCCGATCGGGCGCGGCGACCATCTGGACGTTCAGGATGCCGCGGACGCCGAGCGCCGTGGCGATCCGGCTCGCGATCGCCGCCGCGCGTTCCTGGACCTCGCGCGCGACCCGCTGCGGAGGCACGACGGCGATCGAGTCGCCCGAGTGCACGCCGGGCGGATCCAGCTGCTCGAGGATGCCCGGGACACAGGCATCGGTCCCGTCGCTGATGGCGTCCACGTCGAGCTCGATCCCGTCCACCAGCTCATCGACGCGCAGCGGCCAGCCAACGTCGGTGGCGAGGTAGGCAGCGATGTCGGGCTCGGAGCGCAGGACGGCGATGCCGCGCCCGCCGATCACCCACGATGGACGGACGACCACCGGCAGCCCGAGGCGCGCCGCTGCGGCCCGAAGGCCGGCGGCATCGGTCGCACGCATGCCGCGCGGCCCCTCGATCTCGAGCTGCTCGAGGAGTGTCGCGAATCGCTCCCGGTCCTCGGTGATCTCGATCGCCTCGGCGGTGAGGCCGGCGATCGGCACGTCGCCGTACGCGAGGTCCTTGGCGAGGTCGATCGCCGTCTGCCCGCCGAAGGTCAGCACCACGTGCGGTGGCGTGCCGGTCAGCGCGCGCTCGTGGTCGATGACGTCGAGCACACTCTCGGTGTCGAGCGGCTCGAAGTAGAGGCGCGTGCAGGCGTCGTAGTCGGTCGAGACCGTCTCCGGGTTGTTATTGATGACCACCGCGTCCAGGCCCATGTCGCGGATCGCCCACGCCGCCCGGACCGAGCAGTAGTCGAACTCGATCCCCTGGCCGATGCGGATCGGCCCCGATCCGACGACGATCACGCTGCGGCGCTCGGCCGGTGGAGCGACCTCCGGCTCCGCGTACGAGCTGTAGAAATACGGGGTCTCGGCCGGGAACTCGCCGGCGCAGGTATCCACCCTGCGGTACGCGGGATGGATACCCGACCGCACGCGCGCCCTGCGGATGGCGGCCCACGGCACCCCGGAGAGCGCCGCGACGTCGGCGTCGCCGAAGCCGGCCCGCTTCGCCTCTTCGAGCGGGGCGCCGACCACCTCCCGCTCGGCGGCGACGAGCTCGGCGATCCGTTCGGTGAACCACGGCGCGATGCCGGTCGCGCGGCTGATCTCGTCGGCCGACGCGCGCTGGTGGCGCAGCAGCCCCACGATCCGCCACAGCCGTGTGTCGCTGGGCGCGAGGAAACCCGCGAGGTCGGAGGGTGCTGCCTCCTCGAGCCTCCACGCAGGGTCGAGCCACAGCCAGCCGCGACCGCGCGGCTCGAGTGATCGGATCGCCTTCAGGAGGGCGGGGCCGAATTCGCGGTCGATGGCCATCGCCTCACCGGTGGCCTTCATCTGGACCCCGAGCCTGCGATCCGCCTCGGGGAACTTGTCGAACGGCCAGCGCGGCAGCTTCACGACGACGTAGTCGACCGCCGGCTCGAACGCCGCCGAGCCGCCGCCGGTAGCCGGGTTCGCCATCTCGTGCAGCGGCTTGCCGAGCGCGATGTGCGCCGCGAGGCGCGCGATCGGATAGCCGGTGGCCTTCGAGGCCAGTGCGCTCGAGCGGGAAACGCGCGGGTTGACCTCGATGACCCGGTAATCGGACCCGTCCGGCGAGACGGCGAGCTGGACGTTGCAGCCACCCTCCAGCCGCAGGCTGCGGACGATCTTCAGCGCGCAACGGCGAAGCCGCTGAACGACCGGGTCGGACAGCGTCTGGATCGGCGCCACGACGATCGAGTCGCCGGTGTGGACGCCCATCGGGTCGAGGTTCTCCATGCCGCAGATCGCGATCGTCGTGTCGGCCGCGTCGCGCAGGACCTCGAACTCGATCTCCTTCCAGCCGAGCAGGCTGCGCTCGACGAGCACCTGGCCGATGGGGCTCGCCGCGATCCCGTGCGCGATGGCGCGGCGTGCCTCGTCAGAGGTGTGCGCGAAGCCGCCGCCGCCGCCGCCCAGCGTGAAGGCCGGCCGCACCACGACCGGGGATCCCAGCGCATCGACGAAGCGCATGCCATCGGCCAGGGTCTCGACCACGGCGCTCTCGGGGACTGGCTCGCCGATCCCGATGACGAGGTCCCGGAAGCCCCCGCGATCCTCGGCGGCGCGGACCGCCTCGAGCGGAGTCCCGAGCACACGGACGCCATGACGCTCGAGGACGCCGGCATCGTCCAGCGCGACGGCGAGGTTCAGCCCGGTCTGCCCGCCGAGCGTTGGCAGCAGGGCGTCGGGCCGCTGCTCCTCGATGACCCGCGTCAGATAGTCGAGCGTGAGCGGCCCGATGAGCACCGTCCCGCCCACGTCCGGATCGGTCATCACCGTCGCCGGGTTCGAGTTGACGAGGATCGTCTCGACGCCGTCCTCGCGCAGCGCCAGGCAGGCCTGCACGCCGGCATAGTCGAACTCGGCCGCCTGCCCGATGAGGATCGGCCCCGAGCCGATGACCAGGACCCTGCGCGGTGTCATCGGGCCAGGAGCAGCGTGGCATCGTCGAAGACCCGCGCCCCATCGACCGGTCCCGGCGCCCCCTCCGGATGGAACTGGACCGATGCCACGCGCCCGCTGCGGTGCACGAGTCCCTCCACGGTGTCGTCATTGAGGTCGCGATGGCTGATCCGGTAGCCAGCGGCAACCAGCGCGGGATCGTCGATGACAGCCACCTCGTGGTTGTGCGCGCCGATGTCGACGCGTCCCGCCGCCACGTCGAGGACGGCGTGGTTGCCGCCGTGGTGCCCGACCGCGAGACGGCCCGTCGGCGCACCGGCGGCGAGGGCGAGCAGCTGGTGGCCCAGGCAGATCCCCAGGATCGGCGGGCCGCCGCCGACGGCGTTCGCCGCGAGCTCGCCCACGACCGCGATCTGGGCCGCCATCCGGGATGGGTCACCTGGCCCCGGCGACAGCACCACGAGGTCCGGGTGGTGCGCTGCCACGTCGGCGGCCGTCGCGGCTGGCGGCAGGCCGATGACCTCCAGCCCGCGGCCGGCGAGGGCCGTGAGCAGCGAGCGCTTCACCCCGTAGTCGACGAGGACGGCGCGCGCCCGCCGCGAGCCGTGCGGCGCCAGGACGAACGGCTCGCGGGTCGCGACCGCGCTGACGTGGTCGACACGGTCCCAGGCGAGGCTGTCGCCTGCCTCCTCGACAGCCAGGGCGGCGTCACGCGCAGGGTCGGTCGAGATGCTGGCGGGCCGCAGGACGGCGCGTCGCGCCGCTCCGCGCCGCATGACGAGCGTGAGCGCCCGGGTGTCGACCCCGGTCAGCGCCGGGATGCCGGCCGCGTGGAGCACATCGCCGAGGGCGAGCCCCGGTCCGGCCGGCGGCGTCACGATGCGCGATGCGATGAGCGCCCGCGCCTGGACCCGGCTCGACTCGAACTCGGCCGGATCGATGCGGTAGTTGCCGGCCATGGGGTGCGTGAGCACCACGATCTGGCCGGCGTAGGAGGGATCGGTGAGGATCTCCCCCCAGCCGGTCGCGGCGGTCGTGAAGATGAGGTCGCCCTCGGCGCGCACCGGGGCGCCGGCCAGGCGTCCGCGCACGACGAGCCCGCCTTCGAGAGCGAGGAGACCGGGCAGACCGTCCGCGGAGCCAATGGGGTCGAGCGGCTGCGGCTCGATGTCGGGGTGCGCCGGCGGCGCAGTGGGCAGGACGGTCGTCACGGATGCTCCTTCCCGGCCTCACGGGACCGGCTTAAAGGGTTTCGCCGAACGATAGCACCTGGCGAGTCGTCCCACCGCCCTCCGCGAGCGCAGCCGCCTCCGCCCAGTCCGGGATGGCGCTGCGGGCGTCGAGGGCGCGAGTCGAGAGCGCCGCCGTGGCGTTCGCGAGTTGCAGCGCCTCCGCCAGCGCCAGCCCGCGCGCGAACGCTGCCACGAGCGCGCCGTGGAACACGTCGCCCGCCCCGAGGGTGCTCACGGTCTCGACGGCCGGCGCCGCGGCCGTCACGCGCATGATCTCGCCCTCCACGCGCTCGAACCCCTCGGACCCGGCGGCCCCGAGCGTGACGATCACGCGTCCGGCACCCTCCCCCAACGCTCGCTGAGCCGCCTCGTCGAGCGCGACTCCCGGATACCGCCGCTCGAGCGCGCGTCGCGTGGGCGCGTAGCAGGCGATCGCCTCCAGCCTCAGATCGGCGATCGGATTGCCGGCGTCGAGCGAGACCGGCGTGACGATGCCGGCGGCACGAAGCTGCGGGAGCGCCCCGTGGCCCAGCCCATCGAGATGGATCCAGGTCGCCGCGCGGCAGAGCGCCACCATCCCGGCATCGAGCCGCAGCGGCGGCAGGTCGCCGGGGTCGTGGATGATCGTGCGCTC
>DAINOY010000136.1:0-5136 GCA_036743735.1 Chloroflexota bacterium | reverse complement strand
GGCGCTACTGCCCGCCGGGCATCTCGAACGTCGACGAGCTCGTCGACCACCTCCACCGCCAGGCGTCGCAGATGGCGTCGCTCATGGCCAGCCTCAGCCCGGAGATGCGCGCCGAGCTCTCACAGATGATGGACGACCTGCTGCGCGACGATCGGCTGCGCTGGGACATGGCGCGTCTCGGGGCCAATCTCCAGGCACTTCGTCCCGACCGCCCGTTCGGCGACGCGTATGACTTCTCGGGCGACGACCCGATGGGCCTGCCGCAGGCCCTGGCCGCGATCGACCGCCAGCAGCGCTTCGACGCGCTCGAGGAGGAGCTGGTCGGCGCTCGCGATCCCGACGCCCTCGGACGGGTGGACGCCGCCGAGCTGCGCGAGCTGGCGGGGGATGATGCCGCCGAGGACCTCGACCAGCTGCGCGAGCTGACCCGCGCGCTCGAGGAGGCGGGCTACCTGGAGTCCGATGGCGGCCGGATCGACCTCACGCCGCGCGCGGCGCGCAAGCTCGGCACGCGTGCCCTGGCCGAGATCTTCAGTCAGCTGCGCAAGGACTCGCTCGGCGGCCACGCCATCCCGCGCAGTGGCTTCGGCGGCGAGCGCACCGACGACACCAAGCCGCTCGAATGGGGCGACCCATTCGCGCTCGACATCAACCGCACGCTCTTCAACGCCATGGCGCGCAACGGCCCCGGGACGCCGGTGCGCATCGCCCCGGAGGACTTCGAGGTGCACGGCTCGGAGGAGGCCACCGTCAGCAGCACCGTCCTGCTGCTCGACATGAGCCGCTCAATGTTGCTGCGCGGCTGCTCGACGGCGGCGAAGCGGGTGGCGATGGCGCTCCACACGCTCATCGCAACGAAGTATCCGCGCGATCGGCTCTACGTCGTGGGCTTCGCGTACTACGCCCGCCAGATCAAGCCCGAGGCGATCGCCACGCTCTCACCATACGAGTTCGAGTACGGGACCAACCTGCAGCATGCGCTGATCATCGCGCGCCAGCTGCTCGGCCGGCGCGCCGGCGGGAACAAGGAGGTGGTCGTCATCACCGATGGCGAGCCCACCGCGCACATCACCAACGGGCAGGTCGAGTTTGCCTACCCGCCCACGATCCGCACGATGCAATCCACGCTCCGCGAGGTCGGGCGCGCGACCCGCGAGGGGATCGTTATCAACACGTTCATGCTCGAGCGCTCGCGCTACCTCTCGGAGTTCGTGGACCTCATGAGCCGCATCAACCGTGGTCGCGCCTTTTACGTCGAGCCCGAGCGGCTGGGTGAGTACATCCTCGTCGACTACGTGAACCGCAAGACGAAGCGCGTTGCCTGATCGGGCGTCGTCGGGCTGAGGGTGTGGCCGAGTGGAAGCCGGAGCTCGTCGTGGACGAGACCCTGGCCGGCGCGCTCATCGCGGCCCAGTTCCCCGAGCTGGTCGGCGCGCGCGTCGAGCGGATCGGGGTCGGCTGGGACAACACCGTCTTCGCCGTCGCCGGCCACTGGGCGTTCCGCTTCCCGCGTCGCGCGGTGGCCGTGGCAGGCGTCGAGCGCGAGATCGCGGTGCTGCCGAGGATCGCGCCGCTGCTCGACGTCGTGATCCCTGCGCCGCGCTTCGTGGGGGCGCCGAGCGACGCCTTTCCCTGGCCCTTCTTCGGCGCGCCGCTGATCGGCGGGAGCGAGCCGACGACGGCCTTCGATCGTGATGCGCGCCGGCGTCTCGCACCCCGCCTGGGGAGCGTCCTTCGGCAGCTGCACGCCATCCCACCCCCGCGAGGGCTGCCCCACGACCCCAACGGCCGCACCGATCCGTCCCGCCGCGTCCCGTTGTCGGAGCGGCGCCTGGCCCAGCTCGAGGCAGCGGGGCTGCGGGCGCGCGTCCCGGCCCTGCGCGAGGTCATCGCGGAGGCCCGTGAGCTGCCGCAGAGCGCGCGACGTACCCTCGTCCATGGCGACCTCCACTGGCGGCACGTGCTGGTCGACTCGGCCCGGCCGGATGCGCTGGCCGGCATCATTGACTGGGGCGACGTGTGCACCGGCGATCCCGCGATGGACCTCGCCGTCGGCTGGATGCTCTTCGAGCCTGCGGAGCGGCAGGCATTCGGTGACGCCTACGGACCGATGGACCCGGACCAGGTGGCACGCGCCCGGCTCGTGGCCCTCTTCCTGGCGGGGACGCTGGCGCTCTACGGCGCTGCGGAAGGTCAGCCGGCACTGCGCGACGAGGCCCTCGCCGCGCTCGATCGCGTCGCAGCGGGCTGAGGCTGGAGACGGCTGAGCCGCGCGGCAGGCGCCTGCTATCCTCGCTCGCGATGGAGCCCACGGCGCCGGCCTTCCCGCTCGGGTCCGATGGCCGCGTGCAGGCCGCCCCCCTCGCCAACGGGACCGGCGCGCACGCGCTGCTCGTGCGTGACGCGCAGGGACCGCGTGTGCTCGTGACGATCGACGAGGCGCGCCCTGCGTCACCGCGGGCCAGCGTCGTCGTGACGCCGCTCGATGATGACGTGGAGCTGCGAGTGGACGGCGACGCGCTCGCCGTCTGGCTGGCGGCGGGCTCGGTCGGCAAGGCGGCCGAGGCCACGCCGGTGCCGGGCTGGGCGAGCGCCATGGGGCTCGTCCTGCTGCTCGTCATCATCGGCTTCGCGGTCCTCGGCAGCCTGACCTTCTTCGCCTGGCTCTTCGAGCGGGTCGGGGTCATCGGCTGATGGACGATTCGTTGCGGCCCACGCCTCCACCGCACAGCGCAGGCGTCCTGCCCTCCGAGGCACGCGGCGCCATCCTGCCACCCCAGCACGGCCTCATCGCCATGCGCATCGGGCTCGAGTTCGGCGCCCCCGAGGAGTTCGCGCGAACCCTGGATCGGGCCCTGGCGCGCGGCGGGGACGGCGGCGCGACGATCGTGGCGCAGCTGGACCGCGGAGACCTGGCGATCCACATCCCGCGCGAGGACGGACCGTCGTGGAACACCGTCCCGCTCGTCCACCTGCACCGCGGCGACATGCCGAGCGCGGAGGACTGGGCACGCGCGAACCTCATCCTCGAGAAGCTGGAGCGATTTCGCTGACGATGCGCTGCTACCTGAGCGTCGATATGGAAGGGATCGCTGGCATTGCGCACCCCGCGCAGTGCTCGTTCGAGGCTGGCGGCGATCGGACCGATTACGACCGCGGCCGGATGCTGATGGCCGGCGAGGCGAACGCCGCGATCACCGCGGCCTTCGATGCGGGCGCCGACGAGGTCCTCGTCAACGACAGCCACTGGCAGATGCGCAACCTCCGGGCGGAGGACGTCGATCCGCGGGCGCGGCTGATCATCGGTGACAAGCCGTACTCGATGACCCAGGCGGTCGAGGGAGCCGATGCGGCCGCCTTCATCGGCTATCACGCCGGCGCCGGGCACGCGACCGGGATCATCGGGCACACCTACGCCGGTGTCGTGTGGCAGGCGCGCGTCAACGGCGTGCCGCACAACGAGACCGGACTGAATGCCCTGCGGCTCGGGCATCACGGCGTGCCGGTGGTGATGGTCGCCGGCGACGACGCGCTGGCCGGCGAGGTGGAGGAGCGGCTTCCCTGGGCCGAGCGGGTCGTGGTCAAGCGCGCCATCTCGCCCTTTGCCGCGGACTCGCTCTCACCCGACGCTGCCCGCAGCGCCGTCGCCGACGGCCTGCGGCGCGGATTGCAGAACCTCGACCGGATGCAGCCCTACCACCTCGACGGGCCGCTCGAGCTCGAGATCGACCTGCGCCTCGCGGCCATGGCCGACTACTGCGCGGTCATGCCCGGCGTCGAGCGCAGTGGCCCGCGCAGCGTCGTTGCCCGTCCCGCCGATGCCGAGGAGCTGTACCGCTACATGATCGCCATCGTCCGCATGGCGTCGATTCCCGGCTGAGCCGGTCGCTGGCGGCGATGGACGGATCGGCCGGCGCGGCGCCTTCGGCCGCCGGCGAGGAGGAGCAGCGACGCCTGCGGGCGATGCTCGGCCGCTTCGCGACCGGCGTGAGCGTGGTGAGCGCCCGTCACGGCCCGCTCCTGTCGGGGATGACGGCCAACGCCGTGGCGAGCATCAGCGTCGATCCGCCGCTGATGATGGCCAGCATCAACCGCCGGAGCGAGACGCACGTCGCGATCATCGGCAGCCATGCCTTCTCGATCAACGTCCTGGCCGCCGACCAGCAGGCGCTCGCCGAATGCTTCGCGCAGCGCACGACGGCCGCGAAGCTCACGCGCTTCTGCGACGCCCCCTGGCATGAGGCGGAGACCGGGTCGCCGATCCTGGAGGGCGCCCTCGCCTACTTCGACTGCCGCATCGTCGACCGCGTGGCGGCGGGCACGCACACGATCTTCGTCGGCGAGATCGTGGCCGCGGGGTACCGGGAGGACGCGGAGCCGCTCCTCTGGTTCGGGTCGCAGTACCGGGAGCTGCGCTAACCGGCTGTCTCGTCCGACTGCGCCTCGCTGACGAGGCGCTCGACCATCTCGACGAGGTCTCGGAAGTCGAACGGCTTCGTGAGCACCGGCGCGAGGTCGGCGAGCCGCACGGCATCCTCCTCGCGCACGGCGGTCAGGAACAGCACGCTGATGTCCCGGTACTGCGGCCGCTCGCGCAGCGAGCGCACGATCTGATCGCCGCTCTCGTCGGGCAGCATCTGGTCGAGGATGAGCAGGTGGGGCGGCGCCTCCCCGTCGACGAGCCGGACGTACAGTTCCTCCGCCGAGCCGAGCGGCGTGGCTTCGTAGCCAACCTCTCCCAGCACGGCCACGACGGCCGCGCGGATCAGCGGTTCGTCGTCGACGATCCAGACCCGGCCCGTCATCCTGCACCCTCCTCCACGTTGCCTCCGCTGCCGGCTTCAGGCGCCCGCCGCCTCCGCCGCCTGCCGGATGACGTCGATCGCGAGGTCGATCTCCTCGTCCGTGGTCACCAGCGGCGGGATGACCCGCACGACCTGCCCGTAGGCGCCGCAGCTGAGCAGCAGCAGGTTTCGGGCCTGCGCCTCGGCAAGGAGCCGCTTCGCGAGGTCGGGCCGCGGCGCCAGGGTGCGCGGATCGGCGAGCTCGATGCCGACCATCAGTCCGCGGCCGCGCACCTCGGCGACGTTGGGGCGATCACCCAGCGTCGCGCGCAGCCCGTCCAGCAGCCGCTCC
>DAINOY010000135.1:0-5166 GCA_036743735.1 Chloroflexota bacterium | reverse complement strand
CGTGGGCGGCGGGCCGGCCGGCATGGCGGCGGCGGTCTACGGGGCCAGCGAGGGACTGGCGACGATCATGATCGAGCGCGAGGCGCCGGGTGGGCAGGCGGGCACCACGAGCCGGATCGAGAACTACCTCGGCTTCCCCTCGGGCCTGTCGGGCGCCGACCTGGCGCGGCGAGCGCTGGCCCAGGCGCGCCGGCTGGGCGCCGAGCTCCTCGCATCGCAGGAGGTGCGCACGATCCGCCGCAACGACCCGTATCGCACGCTCGTGCTCGAGGACGGGGCGGAGGTGAGCTGCCAGGCGGTCATCGTGGCGACCGGCGTCAGCTACCGGCAGCTCACGCTGGAGGGCGCCGACCGCCTCGCCGGCGCCGGGCTCTACTACGGAGCGGCGACGACCGATGCCATCGTCCATCGCGGCGCGCAGGTCGGCGTGGTGGGCGGCGGCAATTCCGCCGGGCAGGCGGCCGTCCACCTGTCGCGCTTCGCGGAGCGGGTGCACCTGTTCGTGCGCACCGATGCGCTGTCGGGGATGAGCCAGTACCTGATCGACCAGATCGCGGCGATCCCCCAGATCAGCGTCCACACCCGGACATCGGTCGCGGCCTTGCACGGCGGGGATCGGCTCGTCGGGATCAGTGTCGAAGGACCGGAGGGACCGATGGAGCTGCCGGTGACGGCCTGCTTCATCTTCATCGGCCAGCGACCGCGCACGGAGTGGTTGGAGGGCGTCGTGGCTCGTGATGCCGGCGGGTTTCTGCTGACCGGCGAGGAGGTGTTGACCGATGGCCGGCCGCCGGCCGGCTGGGGCCTGCCACGGCCGCCGCTCTTCCTGGAGACGAGCCTGCCAGGGGTCTTCGCCGCCGGGGACGTGCGACATCGGTCCGTGAAGCGCATCGCCAGCGCGGTGGGCGAGGGTGCGATGGCCGTGCAGCTCGTGCACCAGTACCTGCTGAGCCTCTGATGCCGGTCGAGCCTGCGCTGCTGCGCACGGCAGCGCTCTTCGAGGGGCTCAGCGATGAGACGCTCGCCGACCTGGCGCGCGATTGCGAGCGGGTGGCGTTCGGGCCTGGCGAGCTGCTGATGTCTGAGGGCAGCGTGGGCGAGTCGCTCTACGCGCTGCTCGAGGGCGACGTCGAGATCACGAAGCGCAGCGGCAACGGCGAGGTGCCGCTCGCGACGCTGGGCGAGGGCGAGGTCGTCGGTGAGATGGCGGTGCTCGAGCACCGGCCGCGCAACGCGTCGGCGCGCGCGCTCGGTCCGGTCGACGCGGTGCGGGTCCCGGGAGACGCGTTGCTCGAGCTGATCGAGTCGGCACCGAGCGCGGCGCTCGCGCTGCTGCGGACCGGCTTGGGCCGGCTGCGTTCGACCGAGGCGCTGCTTCGCCAGCGGGAGCAGCTGGCGTCGCTCGGGACGCTGTCGGCCGGCCTGGCGCACGAGCTGAACAACCCGGCCGCGGCGCTCAGCCGCGCCGTCGGCGCCCTGGGCGAGGCGCTCGCTCCGCCGCGCTCGTCACCTGGAACGCCACCGCCGGCGAACGCGCTCGAGCGCGCCGATCGGATCGATGCCGTCGCCGAGCTGGTGGCCGACCCCGACGCGGCGGCCGCGCTGGTCGATGCCGGGTGGGACGCGGAAACGCTGGCATCGGTCCCCGAGGAGGAGCGGGGACGCCTGGCAGCCGGGGTGTCGGTGGGATCGCTGGTGAGCGAGATCAAGCTCGCCACGGAGCGGATCAGCGAGATCGTCGGCGCGGTGCGCGACTACACGTATCTGGACCGCGCGCCGGCGGGGCGCGTGAACGTCCACGACGGCCTGGAGAAGACGCTGATCATCCTGGGTCACCGGCTGCGGCAGGGGATGGAGGTCGAGCGGCGCTTCGCGCCCGACCTGCCGGAGATCGAGGCCTACGGCAGCGAGCTGAACCAGGTCTGGACGAACATCATCGGCAACGCGATCGACGCCACGGGTGGCCGCGGCGTGCTGACGATCACGACCGAACGGATCGATGACGGGGTGCGGGTCCGGATCTGCAACGACGGTCCGGAGATTCCGGCGGAGGTGCGTGCCCGGATCTTCGAACCGTTCTTCACGACGAAACCGCCGGGCGTCGGGACGGGCCTGGGGCTGCACATCAGCCACAGCGTCGTGGCACGGCACGGCGGGTCGCTGACGCTCGCCTCGCGACCGGGCGAGACATGCTTCAGCACCGAGCTGCCGGCGACGCTGCCGCGGCGCGACTGACGAACCGCACGCCGCGATGAGGTTGCCCGACCCGCACCGGCCGATCGAAACTGGGGCGCCATGCCCGAGCTCCTGACCGGCACGGTCACCTTCCTGTTCAGCGACATCGAGGGTTCGACCCGCCTGGCGCGCTCGCTCGATGCGCGCTGGCCGTCGATCCTGGACCGCCACCACGAGATCATCCGCGCCGCCGTCGAGCGCGAAGGCGGAAGGGTCGTCTCCACCGAGGGCGATGGCGCGTTCGCCGCACTCCCGACCCCGAGCGGTGGTCTGGCCGCTGCGGTCGCGATCCAGCGCGACCTCGCCCGTGAGCCGTGGCCCGATGGGTTGGCGATCCGGGTCAGGATCGGTTTGCACACCGGCGAGGCGCTCTCGGCGGCGAGCGGCTACGCCGGCGTCACGGTCCACCGCGCGGCGCGGATCGCTGCCGCCGGAAGCGGTGGCCAGGTCGTCCTGTCGGAGGCAACCCGGAGCGCCGCGGGCGCGCGGCCCCCGTCGGGCGTCCAGTTCCGCGCCCTCGGGCCGCATCGGCTGAAGGACCTCGACGAGCCACAGCCGCTCTACGACCTGGTCATCGAGGGTCTTGCCTCCGATTTTCCCCGGCTCCGGACCGCGGCACAGGCGGGATCTCACCTTCCCGGCCAGCTCACCCGCTTCCTCGGACGCGAGCGCGAGGTGGCCGAGATCCTCGGACTGCTCGAGGAGGCACGGCTGCTGACGCTGACCGGGCCGGGCGGCACAGGGAAGACGCGGCTCGCCGTCGAGGTGGCGCGGCGCAGCGAGCTGCGCTTCGACGGCGGGGTGCACTTCGTCGACCTGTCGCTGGTCGACGATCCCAGCCTCGTGCCACCCGTGATCGCCGCCGGCCTGGAGCTGCCGGACCGCGGCGGCCGGGATCCGATGGCGTCGCTCGCCGAGCGGCTGCGCGACGGGCAGACGCTCCTGGTGCTCGACAACTTCGAGCAGGTGATGGGTGCAGCCACCGTGGTGCGGGATCTGCTCGAGGCCGCGCCGGGCCTGACGGTGCTGGCGACCACCCGCAGTGCCCTGCGCATCTACGGCGAGCGCGAATACGCGGTGCCGCCGCTGGGCGTCCCCGATCCGAAGCACCTGCCCTCGCTCGAGGCACTCTCGCAGTTCGAGGCGGTCGCGCTGTTCATCGACCGGGCCATGGCCGTGCGTCCCGACTTCACCGTCACGAACGAGAATGCCCCCGCGGTGGCGGAGATCTGCGTGCGACTCGATGGCCTGCCGCTGGCGATCGAGCTGGCCGCCGCACGGATCCGGGTGCTGAATCCGCAGGCGATCCTGGGGCGTCTCGAGCATCGGCTCGGCCTGCTCTCTGGCGGATCGCGCGACCTGCCCGAGCGCCAACAGACGCTGCGCGGCGCGATTGCCTGGAGCCACGACATGCTCGACGCCGAGGAGCGCGGCCTGTTCGCCTCGCTCTCGGTCTTCGCCGGTGGGGCGACCCTCAGCAGCATCGAGGCGCTCTGCCGCGGTTCGTCGGAGATGGACGTCTTCGAGACCCTCGCCTCGCTCGTCGACAAGAGCCTCGTGCGCCAGCACGACGACAGCGCCGTGGAGCCGCGCTACGAGATGCTCGAGACGATTCGCGAGTTCGCGGCGGAGCAGCTGGCTGCCTCGGGCAGGCTTTCCGAGATCCAGCGACAGCACGCCGAGCTCTTCGCGCAGCTGGCCGACGACGCGCGGGACCACCTCATCGGACCCGACTCCGGATCCTGGCTCGATCGGCTCGAGGCGGAGCGCGGGAACCTGCACGCCGCCATGACCTGGGCGGAGGCCGGGGGCCAGCTTGAGAGTGGCCTTCGCATCCTCGCCGGCGCCTGGCGCTTCATGCAGCGGCGCGGCTTCCTGGAGGAGGGGCTCGGGCACGGGCGTCGCCTGCTGGCACGTACCGATGACATGGTGGATTCGGCGCTGCGGATGAAGGCGTTGGAGGCCGCCGGCGGACTGGCCTACTGGGTGGGCGACCAGGAGCAGGCCGGCCGATGGTATGACGAGTGGATCGAGCTGGCCCAGGCATCGGGCGACAAGGCCTCCGAGGCGGCGGCGCTCTACAGCCGTGCGTTTGCCTACTTTTTCGCCGACGATGTCAGCGGCGCCGGGACGGCGACGGCCCGGGCCGCGCTCCAACGTTCACTCGCCATCTCGACCGAGCTCGACGACCGACACGGAATGGCGCAGGCCCTCTGGGCGCTGGCCAACGCGGATTACGAGTCGGGGAACGCGGAGGAGGCGCGCCGGAACGGCCTGCGCTCGCTGGAGCTGCTCGAGGGTACCGACGATGTCTTCCTCACCGGCTGGGTCCTCTTCACGATCGGGCTGACGTACGGCCTCGAGTCGAGGCCGGCGGAGGCGATGGACTGGCTCAAGCGCGGCCTGCGACCGTTCGTAGAGGCCGGGGACGTGTCCGGCTACACGCTCACCTTCGACGCCATGGCCGCCGCGCTGGAGCGCGCCGGCGATCGCGACCAGGCAGCATGGTTCTCCGGCGCGGTGGCGCGGCTCGAGCGCACGAGCGGGACAGGCCTGAACGCCCGGAACCGGATCTACCTCGGCTGGAGCCCCGAGGCGCTGCGGGCCGATCCGGCGCTCGCCCCGCGCTGGGCGGAGGGCGAGGCGGCGCCCATCGAGGAGGTGATCCGCACCGCGTTGGCACTCTGACACCGCGGGGTCATCGCCTTGACCCCTCTCGGCGGGGTCCGATGTGCACGTGGTGCACCCTGTGACCGGCGAGAGGACCGGCGGGGCCCGGGATCGTCCTCGGTGCGGCTCCTCAGCCGCCGTTTCGTGCGCCGGGTGCACCGTTTGGAGCTCGGGGAGCTGCTGGCCCGGCGTTAGATTCACCCGGTGCGCCGCTGATCACCACGTGAGCAAACCAGCGCTCGAGGTGGGGCTCCCCGGATG
>DAINOY010000134.1:0-5185 GCA_036743735.1 Chloroflexota bacterium | reverse complement strand
TGACGACAACTCCTCAGCCCGCGGGTCCCGCGTTGCCTCTCCGCGCTCGAAGCGCGGGGCGAATGAAGGGGCGCCACGTGGCTGAGGGCGGCTGGCGCTCGGACGCTCCCTCGCGCGGGCTCGACCGCTACCGATGCCACTGGTTCGCCGCGGGTGGTGGAATCGAGGTGCGCGAGCGCGACACCAGGGCAAACGGGACGCCGGCGCTGGGCTAGGCCCTGGGATCCACCGATCGAGTCGCGGGCCGCCGCTTGCCGGACGGGCCCATCCCGGCACCCGGTCCGTAGTCGACCTTGAGCTGCACCGGATCGGAGCCGAACAGCGCGGTGAGCGCCCAATCGATCCCGACGCGGATCTTGCCGCCGATCCCCGGGACCCTGCTCCAGTAGTAGCCGCGCCACATGAACCAGGCGATCCAGCCGCGGACCCGGATGCCGAAGACGACCCCCACGCCGGTGTGATGACCGATGCTGGCCAGCGTGCCGATGGTGGTGTAACGGAACGGCTCCACGTTGCCCGGCCGGTGGTCGATCGTCGAAACGATGTTGCGGGCGAGCTGCTTCGCCTCGCGCACGGCGTTCTGGGCGGTCGGTGCATGGAACGCATCGGGCTCGTCGGCCTTCGGGATGAGCGCGCAGTCGCCGATGGCCCAGACACCGGGGCGGCTGGTCTCCATCGCCGCGGACACGACCGCGCGACCCGCCCGATCGACCTCGATCCCCGACTCGCGCACCACCGGCGATGGCGCCACGCCACCGGTCCAGACCACCGTGCGGGTCGGGATGAAGGTCCCGTCGCCCAGGACGACGCCATCCTCGCGGACCTCCTTCATCGGGGTGCCCAGGTGGATCTCGTAGCCGCGTTTGCGGAGCTTCTCGGCGGCGTACGCGCCCATCTCCGGCGGCATCTCGGGCAGCACTCGGTCCTTGAGCTCGACGATGTGGCCCTTCGGCTCCTCCGCGCCGATCTTCGGGTAGTAGCGGCGGCGAACGCGCCGGACGAAGTCCTCCAGCTCGCCGGCGCTCTCCACGCCGGAGAAGCCCGCCCCGCCCACGACGAAGGTGAGCTGCGCCCGGCGGTGCTCCGGATCCTCCTCGAGCTCGGCCCGCGCGAGCATCTCGATCACCCGGTGGCGCAGCGCGAAGGCATCGGCCAGCGTCTTCATCCCGACCGCGTACTCGCGGATGCCGTGGATGCCGAAGGTGGCCGTCTCGCCGCCCAACGCGATGACGAGGCTGTCGTAGTGCAGCCGGTGGTGGTCGCCGTCACCGCCGAGGACGGTCACGACCTTGCCGTCGAGGTCGATCGTCTGGACGTCGCCGGTGACTGCCCAGCTCGACGGGCGTCGCAGCTGTGCGCGCAGGGCCGTCACGACATGGCGCGGCTCGAGCATTCCCGAGCAGACCTCGGGCAGGAGCGGCGTGAAGAGGCTGAAGTTGTCACGGCTGACGAGCCAGACCTCGATGTCGTCGCGCCCGCGGCTCAGCCGCTCGAGATGGCGGGCCGTCTCGACGCCCGCGAATCCACCACCCAGCACCAGGACCCGGTGCGGCCAGGGTGGCTCAGACCGATAGATCGTCCGCACAGGCCCGATGGTACGGCACACGCCGGCGAACACCGTGGCCCGGGCGCCAGCGAGCGTCGGCCGGAAGCGGTCTGTACCATAGGGTCGTGCACGAAGTCTTCGACGAGTTCAAGCGTCAGCTGCCCGATATCGACCCCACCGAGACCCAGGAGTGGATCGACTCGCTGGACGCCGTGGTCGACCAGGCCGGTCCCGATCGGGCCCGCTTCATCCTCTTCCGTCTCCTGAAGCGAGCCCGCCAGCTCCAGGTGGGCCTGCCGGCCCTTGTCCAGACGCGCTACATCAACACGATCAGCCCCGAGCAGGAGCCGTACTTCCCCGGCGACGAGGCGATGGAGCTGCGCATCCGGCGCATGATCCGCTGGAACGCCCTGGCCATGGTCCTGCGCGCCAATACGCGCTTCGACGGCATCGGCGGTCACCTCTCCACCTACGCCAGCGCGGCGAGCCTGTACGAGGTCGGCTTCAACCATTTCTTCCGCGGTCCGGAGCATCCCGGCGGCGGCGACCAGGTCTACTTCCAGGGCCACGCTGCGCCGGGCTTCTATGCGCGCGCCTACCTGGAGGGACGCCTGAACGAGGACAACCTCGACCACTTCCGGCGCGAGGCGCTCACCCCGCAGGGCCTCAGCTCGTATCCCCACCCCCGGCTCATGTCGGACTTCTGGCAGTTCCCGACGGTGAGCATGGGCATCGGGCCACTCAACGCCATCTACCAGGCGCGCTTCAGCCGGTACCTCGCCGCCCGCGGCATGGCCGACACCAAGGACCAGCGCATCTGGGCCTTCCTGGGCGACGGCGAGATGGACGAGCCCGAGTCGGTCGGCGCGCTCAGCCTCGCCGCGCGCGAGGGCCTCGACAACCTGATCTTCGTCGTGAACTGCAATCTCCAGCGCCTCGATGGCCCGGTGCGCGGCAACGGCAAGATCATCCAGGAGCTCGAGTCGATCTTCCGCGGCGCGGGCTGGAACGTGATCAAGGTCATCTGGTCGCGTGACTGGGACGACCTGCTCGCCCGGGACAAGGACGGCGTGCTGCTCAACAAGATGACCGAGACGCTCGACGGCGACTACCAGAAGCTCTCGGTCGCCGACGGCGCGTACATCCGCGAGCACTTCTTCGGCCCGGACCCGCGGCTGCGCGCGCTGGTCGAGCACCTGTCCGACGACGAGCTCACCAAGCTGCGGCGCGGCGGGCATGACTACCGCAAGCTCTACGCCGCCTATGCGGCCGCGGTCGCGCACAGCGGCTCACCGACCGTGATCCTGGCCAAGACGGTGAAGGGCTGGACGCTCGGGCCGGGAGTCGAGGGACGAAACGTCACCCATCAGGCCAAGAAGCTGACCCAGGACGAGCTGAAGATCTTCCGCGATCGCCTCGAGCTGCCGATCCCCGACGAGCAGCTCAAGGAGGCGCCCTACTACCATCCCGGCCCGGATTCGCCCGAGATCCAGTACATGCTCGAGCGACGGCGGCAGCTCGGCGGCTCGCTCCCGCGCCGCACCGTCCGGTCCGCGCCGCTCCCGCCGGCTGCGGATGCCACCTACGAGGAGCTCTTCGCCGGCTCGGACCGCCCGGCGAGCACGACCATGGCCTTCGCCCGGCTGATCCGCAACCTGACCCGGGACAAGGAGATCGGCCACCGCGTCGTGCCGATCATCCCCGACGAGGCGCGGACATTCGGCATGGACCCGCTCTTCAAGGAGGTCGGCATCTACAACCCGCTCGGCCAGCAGTACACGCCGGTCGACAAGGAGCTGCTGCTCAGCTACCTGGAGAAGACTGACGGCCAGATCCTGGAGGAAGGGATCACCGAGGCCGGCGCCATGGCCAGCTTCACCGCCGCCGCCACCAGCTACGCCGTACACGGCGAGCCGATGATCCCGTTCTTCACCTACTACTCGATGTTCGGCTTCCAGCGGGTTGGCGACCTCATCTGGGCCGCCGGCGATTCGCGGGCGCGCGGCTTCCTGCTGGGCGCCACCGCGGGGCGCACGACGCTGACCGGTGAGGGGCTGCAGCACACCGATGGGCACAGCCACCTCCTGGCGTCGACCGTTCCGAGCGTGCGCGCCTACGACCCCGCCTTCGCCTACGAGCTGGCGATCGTCGTTCGCGAGGGGATCCGCCGCATGTACGGCGAGAACCCGGAGGACGTCTTCTATTACCTGACCCTCTACAACGAGAACCTGCCGATGCCGGCGAAGCCGGACGGCGTCGAGGATGGCGTCATCCGAGGCCTCTACCAGTACAAGCCGGCCGAGCGTGGACAGCGGCGCGTCCAGCTCTTCGGATCGGGCACGATCCTGCACCAGGTGCTGGCCGCCCAGGAGCTGCTGGCCGAGAAGTTCGACGTCGCTGCCGACGTGTGGAGCGTCCCGTCGTTCCAGCAGCTGCGCAACGAGGCGCTCGAGGTCGAGCGCTGGAACCGGCTGCATCCGGACCAGGAGGCGCGCGTCCCGTTCGTCGTTTCCCAGCTGGGATCGGCGGATGGCCCGATCGTCGCCGCGACCGACTACATGCAGGCGGTCCCCGACATGGTCGCCCGATGGCTCGACCGCCCGGATCGGCCCTACACCGTGCTCGGGACCGATGGATGGGGCCGCAGCGACACCCGCGAGGCGCTGCGCGACTTCTTCGAGGTGAACCCGCAGCACATCGCGTACGCCGCGCTCTACGGCCTGTGCCGCATTGGCCAGGGATCGCCCGAGGAGCTGAACGGGGCGATCGGCACCCTGGAGATCGACCCGGAGCGAGCGAGCCCGCTCAGCCACTGAGCCTGGCCGGCGGGCGCGCGGCCTCAGGGCGGCGCCGCTTCAGCGCCTGAGCGGCGTCTCCGCTGTGGTGAGCAGGCGCGTCCCACAGGCGATGCAGAAGGCGTCGCCGAGCTCGATCACGGCGCTGCACGTCCCGCAGCGCGGCGGCCCGAGCTCGATGAGCGCCGCTCGCACACCAGCCCACACGGCCCTGACCTGTATCTCGAATCGGTGCGCCTGTGGCCGCTCGATCTCGACCGCTCGCCACTCCACGCTCGGACGCGGCAGCCCATCGGCGCCGAGCCGCGATCCGGGGAGCGACGCCACCATCGCGCGTCGCCGCGCCTCCTCGACCTCGAACCATCGGCGTCGCTCGCGGTCGTATGCGGCGCGCGCGCCGGGGTCGGTGAGCAGCTGCCGCACCGCGTTCACGACCTGCATCTCCTCGGTGGCGCGCGACGAGCCGTTGCGATCGGGGTGAAAGGTGCGAGCGAGGCGCCGACAGGCCTCGACGATCTCGATCGACGAGGCGGATGGGGGGAGCTGGAGGAGACGGTAGGCGTCCCGCTCCGGCCTGTACGGCAAGAGTCGCTGGAGCATCGGTCCGCGGAGGATGGTACCGCAGCGGCGCGTCCGATCACCGGCCCGGTTGGCGCGCCGCACTCGTTCCGATGCACCGCGCTGATCACCCAGTGATCAAACCAGCGCTCGGGGTGGGGCTCAGCGGACAGTTCGATCACCCGGTGGGTCGATCAGCGCCTGAGCCCCGCTGATCTGGGCCCGATCCGGGGTCTCACCCGCTGGTTTGATCACCACGTGATCAGGGAGAGGCTGTCCGCGCTCG
>DAINOY010000133.1:1454-5231 GCA_036743735.1 Chloroflexota bacterium | reverse complement strand
TTTTGCTCACGGGGTGATCAGCGGGCAGCCCCGCGGGCGCCCGGTGCACCAGACGGCGGACGGGACGCCCTCCGAGCTCCGATCGGTGCACCGGGTGCACCTAACGGCGAGCGAGGAGCCGCACCGCGGCTGGAATCCCGGCCTGCCGACCCTCTCGCCGGTCGGAGGGTGCATCATGGGCACCTGCGGGCCGCCGCCGCAGGCGAGGCACACTCAGCGGCTGACGCGCCGCGCGAGTGACATCAGATCCGGCGCGGCGCTCCGATGCCCGTTCCGCCGCCGTACAGAATCAGCGCGGCGCCGACCACCGCCACCGCCAGACCCGGCGAGCGGTCCGGCAGCGGCGGGTACCCGACCGACCACAGCTCCCAGCCACGGAAGGCAACGGCGGCCGCCGCCACGAGTCCCAGCAGCAGGTAGACCCACGGCGCGTCGAGCAGGAAGCCCCAGCGACCGCGCATGTAGCCGATGTCCAGCAGCACGAGCGCCACGATCGCCACGCCGAAGACCACGATCCCGGGGCCCTCGAGGCCAACCCCGCTCGCCGCCGGGACCGGCACCCCGGCCACCCGCTCGCCGCCGGCGCGCCACCAGGGCAGAAATCCCGAGACGACGAGCAGCACCGATCCGAGGAGCACGAGGAGGCGCGAGCGACGGAGCTGGTCGGGCATCGGCCGGGCGGCGGTCAGCCCTCGGCAGGCGTGGCGTAGACCGACGGGCGCAGCACCCCGATGTACGGCAGGTTGCGGTAGCGCTCGTCATAGTCGAGCCCGTACCCGATGACGAATCGGTCCGGGATCGTGAAGCCGCGGTACTGGATCTCGATCTCTGCCAGGCGGCGGGCCGGCTTGTCGAGGAGGCAGCAGACCGCGAGCGAGGCGGGCGCCCGCTCGCCGAGGTAGCGGAGCAGGTAGTTGAGGGTGAGCCCGGTGTCGATGATGTCCTCGACGACGAGCACGTGGCGTCCCTCGATCGACCGGGCGAGGTCCTTGAGGATTCGCACCTGGCCGCTCGACTCGGTGCCGGAGCCGTAGCTGCTGATCTCCATGAGGTCGATCGCCAGGGGGATCTGCATCTCGCGGATGAGATCGGCCGCAAACACGATCGAGCCCTTCAGAACGCCGATGAGGATCGGATCGCGGTCGGCATAATCGGCCGACAGCTCGGCACCGAGCGCGGCGACCCGCTCACGGATCTGGTCGGCGGAGAGGAGGATCTCCTCGACGTCGTCGTGGATCGTCATGGCGCCGCCATGCGTGAGCCATCGGTCAGGAAGCTGAGGCGTTTGTATTTCAGCATCAGCGCCTTGAAGTCCCGGGCGTAGAAGAGCTTGACGCGCACCGAGGGATAGAGCTGGCGCATGTGGCGCAGCTTGCGGTTCTTCTTGCGAACGAGCGACTGCTTCAGCGTCGTCAGCTCGATGTACATGTCGACCTCGACAAGGTAGAAGTCCGGGGCGAACGACTCGGTCACGACACCATCGACGTTCCAGGCGATGGGAAACACGTCCGGCTCGTAGCGCCACTCGATGCGGTAGTAATCCAGGATTCTTGCGAGCTCCGCTTCGCTTTCGTGGGCGAAGCGCGGCGGCGGGGCTGCGCCGTCGAGCGCTAGGGTCGCGACCACGCCCCGTGAGATCGTAGCGGTGCGCGGGCGGGAACGGACATCGGCCTCGAGTATACGGCGCCCGACTTATCCACATTCTCGTTCACCGACGCGCGATTCGTGGATAACCGCCTTGCCGGTCCACCAGCGCGGTGGGTACGCTCGTGGTCCTGCTTCTGCCGGCGACCGAGTACGGTAACCGGGGACGGCGTGGGGCCGATGCGAGAGCCGGCCGCGACACCGCCCGTCACCGGGAAGACCGAAAGGCCACCGCGGGAGCATTTCTCTTGTCCCAGACCGATGCCGCTGGCTCCGTCCGCACCCACCTCGACCGCCTGCTGGCCGAGGCGCCCTCGGTCCAGCGCGCCGTCTCGCCGGAGATCGCCGAGCGAGTCACGGCATTCGCGGCGCTGCTGCTCGACGCGAACGAGCGGCTCAACCTGACCCGGGTCACCGATCCCGAGGCGGTGGCTCGCGATCACCTGCTCGACGCACTCGCCGCGCTGCCGCTGCTCGAGCGGATCGAACCACGAAGCGCGATCGACCTCGGCTCGGGGGGCGGCGTGCCGGCCATCCCGCTCGCGATCGCCTTGCCCAATGTGCGCTGGACGCTCGTCGAGTCGACCGGGCGCAAGGCCGAGGCCCTGCGCAGCTTCGCCCAGGCGCTCGAGCTGGAGAACGTCGAGGTCCTGGCCGATCGAGCAGAGGTGATCGGGCAGGCGCCGCGTCACCGCGAGGAGTACGAGCTCGTCACCGCCCGCGCCCTGGCCGCGCTGCCGGTGCTCGCCGAGCTGGCGCTCCCGCTCCTGAGGATCGGTGGGATCCTCGTCGCCTGGAAGGGCCCGTTGACCAACGCCGACGACCAAGTCCGGCAGGGCAAGACGGCGGCCCGGATGCTCGGCGGCGGCGAGGTCGTGCTTCGTCCGACGGGGCTGGCCGCGCTGGGCGGGCATACCTTTGCGCTCATCCCGAAGGAGCGGCCGACCGCGCCGCGCTTCCCGCGACGGCCCGGCGTTCCGGCCAAGAGCCCGCTCGGCACGCGATAGCGTCGACCCGGTGATGCAGCTGGGTGGTTCAGATCGCGCCGCTCGCGGTCCGCGCGGCGTCGCCTGATTCAAATGGGTGACTCGCCTGCAACTGGACCCTGGAAAAGCGCGCGATCTGAACCTCCCAGCGGAATCAGCGTGCACCGGCGGGACAATGCCGGACGACAGCGGCACCAGCGGCGAGTGCCCGCGAGGCATCGGGTATTCTCGGCGCTCCATGCGGATCGCCGTCCTCTCGGACATCCACAGCAACCTCGCTGCGCTCGAGGCGGTACTCGCCGATCTGCCGCCGGTCGACGAGGTGTGGGTCCTGGGTGACATCGTGGGCTACGGTCCGCAGCCCAACGAGGTGATTGCCGCCCTTCAGCAGCTCGGCGCGCGCAGCCTGATGGGCAACCACGACGGCGCCGCGATCGGGAGCGTCGACGCGCGCGACTTCAATCCGGATGCGGCACGCGCCATCGCCTGGACCGCCGAGCAGATCGACGACAACGCGCGAACATACCTCGCCACGCTGCCAGAGGTGCGCGTCGACGGCCAGCTGACGGCGGTCCATGGCTCACCGCGCGACCCGATCTGGGAGTACATCGTCTCGTCGTCGATCGCTCGAGCCAGCTTCGCGGCCTTCGAGACGCCGATCTGCCTCTTCGGCCACACGCATCTGCCGATCATCTTCACCGAGCGCGCCGGCGAGGTGGCGGTGGTGCCGGCGCTGCCCGGCGTGCCGGCGCTGCTCGACGGCCATCGGGCGCTGATCAATCCCGGCAGCGTGGGGCAGCCGCGCGACGGGAATCCGCAGAGCTCCTACCTCGTCCTGGACGTCGAGGCCGGACGGGTCGACTACCGACGCGTGCCGTACGACGTGGAGCGCACGCAGCGCCTCATGCGCGACGCGGACCTGCCGCCACGGCTCGTCGAGCGGCTCAGCTACGGGCGCTAGACCGATGCTCCGCGTGACCCGCCTGGGCCTCATCGCGTGCCTCGTCGTCCTGGCCGCCTGCGGTTCGGTGGGCTCAGCTCCCGCCAGCAACACCCCGGCCTCGACCGCCGCGCTCCCGCCGCCGACGCTGAGCGCGGTCGAGGGCAGCCCGGCGGCTTCTTCAGTGGCGACCGATGGCGAGCACGT